>CAYLIX010000142.1:0-3810 GCA_964383775.1 uncultured Planctomycetia bacterium | reverse complement strand
AAAACCTATCTTTGTGGAAACCTATCTGCTAATGTGCAGAGTTTGCTAGAATGTGCCCTCAGAGGAGACTATAAGTTTTTAGACGGCATGGTGGGTGGCGCCTCTACAGATGCAACAAAAAGACTCTATGACGCATGGTTAAGATATGCAGGAACACCCTTTAACCACCTCTTTGATATTCCCAAATTCATTTATGAAGATGTGCATACTCATTACAAAGAAAGTATTCGCGCATTAATAGAAGATCTTGAGAAACACTTTAAGGTTAAGATTACCGAGTTATCCCTGAAGGAAGGAATTGCTGTATGCAATAGAACGCGAGAACTATTGGAAAAATTGAATAACCTGAGGAAGCAAAATACCCCCGCTGTATCCAGCCAACAAATGTTGGATATATGTATATTGGCAGCAACGACTGATAAAAAGTTTTTTAATAATGAATTAGGGTTATTGCTGGCCGAAATAAACGCTTCTGACGAAGAAAACTCTAATTATAGGATTCTTTTAACAGGAAGCTTTCAAGATCAAGCGTGGTTGCTTGAGGCTATAGAAGAGAATAACGCCATGGTAGTTTGTGAAGATTTATGTACCAGGCTCCGGTATTTTCATGGCTTGGTTGATACTACTTTAGATCCCACTAGTGCTATTGCAGAAAGGTATATAGATAAAAAACCACCTTCTGCTACTTTGGTAAGCCTTGACAGGCGCGCTGATTATATTTTCCAACTGGTCCAAGATTTTAAAATAGATGCCGTGGTATATCATATTTTGAAGTTTGACGACCCGTATCTTTTTGAATTTCCAGACATGAAAGAATTTTTAATATCCAAATCTATACCCGTACTCCGCATTGAAACCGAATACAATACATCTGCCATGGGGCAGGTTAGGACGCGCTTGCAGGCTTTTGCGGAGACGTTAAAGGTCACTAAATATAGGAAGGCTAAAGTAAATGGAAAAGCATACCAGAAGAATACAGCTTGAAAATCTCCACGGCCTGCTAAAGCAAAAGAGAGAAAAGCAGCAATCCCCCTTTTATACCTTGCGAGCTACAAAGCTAAGATCCTCTCTTTTAGGCAGGCTTTTCCGCAAGGCATACCAGAAAGATTCGGTGATTGCTTGGCGCAGCTCTTTTGTACCGAGTGAGATTTTATTTGCTTTAGACATAATTCCGTTTGCACCTGAAGGCGTTATTTCTATGTTTGCAAACTCTCATCTTACAGATGAAATCTTGAAGGTTGCCGAAGATCATGACTGCTCAAGGGATACATGCTCTTTCCTTAGAGGCATCACGGGCTCTGTTATAAATAACTACATGCCAATGCCGGACTTTTTAATTGCTACGTCTCTTTATTGTCACGGGTCTGCTCAGGTTTTTAAAAGTCTTAGCAAAAAGTATGGCAAGGATTTTTTCTATATAGATGTTCCCTTCCATTACGACAGGCCCTATGCTGTTGATTATGTAGCCAAGCAGCTTAAGAATATGATGGAGAAGATGGCTGAAAAAGCTGGCAGAAGGCTCGATATAGATAGGTTGAAGCAGGCAATAGTTTATTCCAACCAGGCAAGAGATTACTATGTTAAGGTCAACGAGTTGAGGAAGCATAAACCCACCCCTATGCTGGGTGGCGAGGCTATAGATTATGCTATAATGCTGGCTCATACATTTGGCTGCGAAGATATGGTAGAGGTTTGCAAAGTTTTATATGAAGAGATAAAAGAGCGAGTTGATAAAGACGTCAGCCCCATAGGAGAAGAAAAGCATAGAATTCTATGGAAACAGTTAAGGCCGTATTATACTAACTCATTATTTGACTATATTGAAAGAACCCATAAAGCTGCAATAGTTTTTGAAGAAGCAAACTGCGTTTATTGGAAAGAAATGAATCCTGAGGAACCCTTTAAAAGTCTTGCAAAGAAGCTATTAAGTAACTACGGGTTTGGGCAGGTCCAGCGCTGGCTTGATTTCACAAACGGTTTTGTTATTGATTATAGCATAGATGGGATCATTGAATTTGCGCATTGGGGCTGTAGATATTTGAGTGCAAGTACCCAAATAGTTAAGGAAGAAATCCTTCAAGCCAAAAAAATTCCTTTGTTAATTATAGACGGCGACTGTATAGACAGAAGAGACTATTCTGACGGACAGATTAAGACTAGAATAGATGCGTTTATAGAAATATTAGGCAGAAAGAAAGGATCAAAGAAATGATATTTGCGGGATTAGACATAGGCTCTGTATCGACAGAGACAGTGATAATAGATACTGATAAAAAAATTCTGGCTTACAACCTTCTCCGCACAGGTTCGGATAACAAGAAGGCTGCTGAAACGTCTATGCAAACAGCGCTTCAGAAAGCACGGTTGACATTTAATGACCTCTCAAATATAATCACTACTGGCTATGGCAGAAAGATAATCCCGTTTAAGTCTGATGAGATTTCTGAAATCAGCTGTCATGCAAGGGGGGCGCACTTTCTTTTTCCTGATACAAAAGTGGTTATCGATATAGGCGGCCAAGACAGTAAGGCAATCAGAGTCAGCGATGACGGAGAAGCTATGGATTTCAATATGAACGATAAGTGTGCCGCCGGCACAGGCAGGTTTTTAGAAGAGATGGCGAAAGCCCTTGACACAGACGTAGAAAACCTGGGGGAGCTTTCTCTAAAATCTAAAAAACCTCTCGTTATAAGTAGTATGTGTACGGTTTTCGCTGAGTCTGAGGTGGTTTCCTTGCTTGCAGAGGGCCAAACCAGAGAGGACGTTGCTAAAGCGCTCCATGACGCGATAGCCGACCGCGTGTTAAGCTTAGCCAATAAAGTAAGGTTGGCTAATGCAGTTACTTTAACAGGCGGTGTTGCAAAGAACATAGGTGTCGTTGAGGCCATAAAGTCGAAACTACCAAATATGGCTGTGAATATTCCAGAGGAATCACAAATAATAGGAGCCCTGGGGGCTGCATTGATAGCTTTGGATTTACAAGAGACCTAAATGTCTAATTTCATCTTAGACCAATACTTTATAGCATTGTTGACTACCGGTATTATCAATGGTAGTTTAGGCATTTTTGTGCTTCTAAAGGGCCTTAGGAAAAGACCAAACCAGATATTTGCTCTTTATTCTCTGAGCCTATCCCTTTGGAGTATTTTTGAGGGCTTTGGAATTACAAGATCCAGTGAAGCTCTTGCGTTGTGGCTGTGGCGCCTTAACCATGTCGGTGTAATTTTTATACCCGTATTTCTTACTCATTTTGTCTTCCTATTGCTGGATGTAAAAGGAAAGAAGAGGAGATTGATTCCTATTTCTTATGCAATAGCATGTGTTTTTCTCATATTAGACGCTACGCCCCTGCTGATCTTAGAAGTGGTTCCTAAATTTTCCTTCAGGTATTTTATTAATCCTGGTCGGCTGTATTATACATTTTTTTGGACATGGATTGGTTGGGCGGTTTATGGCAATATTGAGCTATTTAAAGAATTTTTTAGAACAAGTGGCTACAGAAGAAATCAAATGAAATATTTCTGTTGGTCGCTTTTGTTCTCATACGTTTGCGGCGTGCCGAATTTCTTACCAACCTTTAACATCGAAATACCTATACTTATGCCTTATGGCACTTACGCAATCCCCCTCTATGCGATTTGTACTACTTATGCTATCAGTCGGTATAAATTCATGGATATCAATCTTGCATGGAGGCAGGTTTTGATATTCGCAGTTTACTTTTTCACTGCGTGCGCACTTCCAGCGGCAGTGGTTTCCTATGTCGGCTATCAACCCGTTTTGCTTATAGTTACTTTCTCCGTTTTATTG
>CAYLIX010000141.1:0-3862 GCA_964383775.1 uncultured Planctomycetia bacterium | reverse complement strand
TCTTTCTTTTCTCTTAACAAGTTGCCTATCTCTTGTGAGGCCTTATTCTTAATATTCTTCTCCTTCTCCACCTCTGTGATAAGCTTGCGCCTCTCACTATCCAAAGATAAGGGCTTCTTCAAGCTGAGCTTTATGCCTCTGTCTTTTAAAGATTTCTCGACTGCTTTTGTATTCTCTCTTATAATCTTTATATCCAGCATAGTTTTATCCTTTTATTACTCCCAGTGGTCGCATACGACATACCTTCTTTGATATGCCGGCCTCGTGCACTACGTTTACGACATCATTGACATCTTTATATGCTTCAGGGGCCTCTTCTGCAAGTGTGCCCCTGCCTGCAGCCATTACCATAATGCCTTTCTGCTGCAGCTCCTGTGATATGGAGCGTCCCTGGCACCTCTTTACTGCAGCAGTCCTTGAAAGGACTCGCCCTGCCCCGTGGCATGTGCTATAAAAGCTCTCTTTGGCCTTTTCTGTACCTACCAATAGATAAGAATTCCTTCCCATGTCTCCGGGTATAATCACAGGCTGCCCTACAGATTTGTATCTTGCGGGTAGCTCTGGATGGCCAGGCCCAAAGGCGCGAGTCGCACCCTTTCTGTGTACACACAAAAGCTTCTCTTTACCATCTACAGTATGCTTTTCAAGTTTAACTATATTGTGCGCAACATCATAAATAAGATCCATACCAAGGTCTTTTTCGCTTCTATTAAAGACCTTTTCAAATACCTGCCTTGTAAGGTGCATAAGACACTGCCTGTTTGACCATGCGTAATTTGCCGCGCACCTCATGGCGCCCAGATAGGCAGCGCCTTCTTCGGATTTAACTGGCACGCAGGCAAGCTGTCTGTCAGGTACATTGATATCATATTTACCGAGAGCCTTTATCATGCTCTTTGAATATTCGTCACATACCTGGTAACCGAATCCCCTGCTACCGGAATGTATCATTACAGTAATCTGGTCGACTTCCAATCCAAAGATCCTTGCTGCCTCTCTATCATAGATCTCGTCTATTACCTGTATCTCTAAGAAGTGGTTTCCTGAGCCGAGAGTGCCTGTCTGGCATTTCCCACGCTTATAGGCGCGTTCGGATATTTTATCAGGGTCTGCTCCATCTATTGCGCCCTGTTCTTCTGTGAATTCCAGGTCTTCTTTCCGTCCATAACCTTTGCTGACTGCCCACTTTGCTCCCTGGATAAGGATCTTCTTCTCTTGGTCTACGCTTACTCTTATGTCACCCTTTGATCCTACACCTGCAGGCACGTTATTGTAGAGCCCGACTACTAAATCCTTAAGTTTAGGTTTTACATCCTTAGAAGTTAGGTTCGTCCTTATCAGGCGGACACCGCAATTTATGTCATAACCCGCCATTCCGGCACTTACAACTCCCCCATCTTCAACGTCAGTTGCCGCGACTCCGCCAATGGCCATGCCAAATCCCCAATGAATATCCGGCATGGCTAGAGAATGTTCTACAATTCCGGGGATATGCGCAACATTGGCTACCTGCTGTAATGCCCTGTCTTCGTATAAACGTTTTAGGAGGTTTTCGTTGGCGTAGATTATACCGGGTACGCGCATCCCGCCATCTTTAGGGAGGCGCCATTTGTAATCCGTTATCTTTTCTAATCTGCTCTGAGACATAGATGCTTATATATCAAATATGATCTCTACCTGGTAGATCTTATCCTCTTTTTTGATCTTGATATTGTGGTAGGTTGCTGCCTTGACTTCCATCTTGAGCCTGGACTTTCTGTCACCTATATTCTTGCCGCACGCCTCAGCCTCGATCTTTGTATCGGTTAGGTGGGAAATCTTGAATTTGGAAAAGATGATACTCTTTGTATAAAATTGGTATATAAGCTCATCCAGCCATGCGACTAAGAGCTCTTCGGGATTCTGGGCTTCCAGCTTTACCTTGACTGAAGTGGATGGCTTGAGGCCTTCGAGATCTGCAATAATATCGAACATGCCATAAGCCGCATTATCAAATAGTTCTTTTAGGTTGGCGCCATATGCCCTTATACCAATGTCTGCAGTATGCTCAATCACTTCATATCTCGGCATAATCACACCTCCTTGTGCTCGTTTCACTCCCAATCTCAAGTTGCATTGTTTCTCCCCTTCCTCTTAGGAAGGGGTAACAGCTGCCGCGAAGCGGCAGCGCCATAGGGGAAACCTTAGGTTTCCCCTTGGAAAGGTTTGGGCGCGAGCCCCGCATAGCTTTACTTAGGCGGGCCGGAGGCGAAAAAAGCCCAATCCTCTCTTTTTTCGCCGCAGGCCAAACCTTTTAGTGGTACCCCGCAGAGGACTCGAACCTCTCGCGGCCGCCTTAAAAGGGCGGTGCTCTACCAGATGAGCTAGCGGGGCACTTAAATCTCTTTTATTTCCTTCTCTTTTGTTCCAAGGACATTATCTATCTCCTTGGAATACTTATCAATGAGCTTCTGTATATCGTCTTTTCCCCAGAAGAGTTCGTCTTCAGATATCTCTGAACCGTCCTGCATCTTCTTCAATTTATCTATTGCTGTATGCCTTACAGATCTTAAAGAGACTCTTCCATCCTCTGCCATGCGCGCTGCTACTTTGCATAGTTCGAGGCGGCGCTCTTCTGTAAGCTGTGGAATACCCAGGCGTATGATCTTGCCATCATTATTGGGTGTAATACCGAGATCAGATTTCTGGATGGCTTTTTCGATCTCGTTTATGATGGATTTATCCCATGGGTTTATTACGACCAGTCTTGGCTCTGGCGCAGATATGGTGGCCATCTGTTTTAAAGGGGTGGGTGTGTTATAATAGTCCACCTTTATATTATCTACCAGGTTAGTTGAAGCGCGGCTTGTACGTATGGATGAAAGCTCTCTCGACACGACATCTACCGTCTTCTTCATCTTACCTTCTGTTTCACGTAATACTTCTTTTGCTGCCATGACATTACCTCCCTACAACAGTTCCGATATCCTTTCCCGTTACAACCCGCTCTATATTGCCCTTTTTAGTAAGATTAAATACTATCAGGGGAATGTTATTATCCATGCAGAGGCTTATAGCCGTGGAGTCCATGACCTTGAGCCTCTTCTTTAAAACATCCATGTAATCCAGCCTCTTAAATTTTTTGGCATTCTTATTTTTTGCTGGATCGCTTGAATAGATACCGTCTACCTTTGTGGCCTTGAGCACTACATCCGCCCCTATCTCTACGGCACGAAGCGCTGCTGTTGTATCTGTGGTAAAGTATGGATTACCTGTGCCTCCGACAAATATCACTACACGGTCTTTTTCAAGATGTCTGATGGCACGCCTCTTTATAAACGGCTCTGCCAGCTCCTGCATCTCTATGGCTGTAAGTATCCTGGTAACTACGCCTTTCTTTTCCAGGGCGTCTTGCAGGGCGAGTCCGTTTATTACTGTGGCAAGCATGCCCATATAATCTGCAGTACTTCTATCTATGCCATCACCTGTGCCGGATATGCCGCGGAAGATATTTCCACCACCCACTACTATGGCTACATCGAGCTTCAGGGCCTTTACGCTCTTAATCTGAGATGCTATTTCGCTTATTATCTGGGTATCGATACCATGGCGGTGCTTGCCTTGAAATGCTTCACCACTTAGCTTAAGAACGATTCTATTATATCTCGGCTTACTCTTCACCTAGCTGGTACCTTATGAATCTACGGATCGTTATATTTTCGCCCGTCTTCGATATAAGGGCTACTAAGAGTTCTTTGACCTTTACCTTATCATCTTTAATGAATGGCTGGTCAAGGAGCGATGCCTCTTCGAAAAACTTCTCCAGCTTACCAGTCACTATCTTCTCCATTACCTGGGGAGGCTTCTTCTTGCCTTTTTCAGA
>CAYLIX010000140.1:0-3873 GCA_964383775.1 uncultured Planctomycetia bacterium | reverse complement strand
CCTGCGCGTGGCTGCAAGAAAGAGGGATCTGTCAATCTTTAGCTTCTCTTTTTGTTCTTTTGGGATTACTTGTTCGTAGCGCGGGAACTCGCCTTCTATAAGTTTTGATACTATCACGGTAGTGCCCAGATCAAATGTTACCTGGTTCTCCCCCAAATAGATCTTTACCTCTCCGTCTCTCAGGACTTTGTTCAATTCATTAATGGCCTTTGTGGGGACTATTAGTTTTCTTGGTTTTTGTATCTTTGCCCCGTGCTCCTTCTCTATATATGCCAGTCTTCTTCCGTCGGTTGCTACCATTGTGAGTCTTTGGGGTTTTAACTCAAAGAGGACCCCATTTAATATATAACGCGTCTCGTCGCGGCTTATTGCAAAGGATGTCTTGTTCAACATCTCTTTTAATGCATCCTGACTTAAGGTAATAGACTCCTCTGTTTTATAGTTTGGTAGTTTGGGGAATTCTTCTTTTGGGATTGTATTTACCTTAAAGTGGGCATTCTGGCAGTCGATCGTTACTGTATTGTTCTTCTTTAATGAGAGTGTTATGTCGTGCTCAGGAAGCTCTTTTACTATGTCGCTGAACCTCTTTGCAGGCAGGGTTGTAGCCCCTTCTTGTGAGACGGTTGCGCTTATGGCCGTTGTCATTGCTATATCTAGGTCTGTTGTTGTGATCTTGATTGTATCCTTATGTGCTTCCAAGAGCAAGTTGGCTAATATAGGAAGGGTATTCCTTGTGGATACCACACCCTGTACTGTTTGTATAATATTTGATAGTTCCTTCTTAGGGATCTTTACCTTCATATATTACTCCTTTAGATATCCACAGTTTCCCGCTACTATTATTAATAAATTAATTAATAAAAATAGTAGTAGTAAGCACTGTGGAAATAGTTAAAGTATCTGTAACTTAAAGACCAGTATAAAAATACAAATGCAATATACATGTGGATAACCCAACATACTTACCCACGATATTCACAGATCAAGCCCTTATTTCAGAGATGATCTTATTTAATAAGCCTTTTGTGTTTTCGTTCTTCTTTAGATCAGTCGAGATCTTTTCGCAAGCATGTAAAACAGTGGTATGGTCTTTCCCCCCGAAAAAACTGCCGATCTCAGGCAGAGAGTAATCAGTCAAATCCCGCGCAAGATACATTGCCAGCTGGCGCGGATAGACAATAGCCCTGTTCCTCTTCTTACCCTTCAGATCAGAGAGTCTTATATTAAAATGTTCAGACACCTTCTTCTGTATAAGCTCCACGCTCACCTTTATCTCATCTTCCAGCACCATATCCTTTAAGACCTCTTTTACTAGACTTACAGAGATCTCTCGCCCGATCAGCTTTGCATAAGCGACGACCCGGATCATTGCCCCTTCGAGCTCTCTTATATTGGACTTTATCTTCTCAGCTATAAAGAAGGTAACATCGTTTGGTATGGGGATAGTCTCTCTCTCGGCCTTCTTTCTCAAGATGGCGATCCTAGTCTCAAGATCTGGCGGCTGGATATCTGTAACGAGCCCCCACTCAAAGCGCGACACAAGCCTGTCCTCAAGACCCGATATATCTTTTGGCGAGCGGTCACTCGATAATACTATCTGCTTGTGTGCATCATGGAGGGTATTGAACGTATGGAAAAATTCTTCCTGCGTAGATTCCTTACCGCTTATAAAATGTATGTCGTCAATTAAGAGTACGTCTACACTTCTGTAGAGCTGCCTGAATTTTACAGTAGTCCTGTTCTGTATGGCGCTGATAAGCTGGTTTGTAAACTGTTCGCTCGAGATATATAGCACTCTTAATGGCCGCTCTCTATTCGAAGAAGAGATCGCATTGCCGATTGCATGCATAAGGTGGGTCTTTCCCAGCCCCACACCACCATATATAAAGAGAGGATTGTATGCCTTAGCAGGAGATTCACAAACGGCCACTGATGCGGCGTGCGCAAAGCGGTTGCTCGGCCCTATAACAAAATCATCGAATGTATATTTTGGATTTAATCCGGTATTCTCTGTGATGAGTGAACCACTCTTTGCCCTGGCAATAGACGGACGCACGTTTGGTACACTCAAATTATGCATGGGTAATGAAAACGTAACGGAGATGCTCTTACCAAAAGATTTTTGCAGCGCATCCTCTATAAGTCCCATGTATCTCTCTACTACCCAGTCCCTAAAAAAGAGATCCGGGACCTCCAGGACGATCCCAGCATCGGAAAGCGCAGCCATTTTTATCGGAGAGAACCACGTGTCATAGCTCTGCGCATTGATCTGTTCTCTGATATGCGCCCTTGCAGCGTCCCACTTTTTTGTATCTTGCGAAGTCATATTTTTTTCACTAATTTATATACACAGCTTCAAAAAAGGACTACTCGTCGTGAAGCGCAAAACAACTATTCGTATTACCTTGTAGCCTAAGCAGTTACAGTAAAAATGAAAAGCACAATATCAAAGCCTAAACGAGTTATCCACAGATTATCCACAACACTTTTTTTCTATGGATTTCTCTTTGTTTGCATATTATATCAGAGCGCAAAAAACTTATCAAGCGAAAAATTAAAAAATTCTGAGACAACCCCGGAAGAAAATACGAGATTTATCTTGACTATCTTAATAATAATGATATAATTTTTCTACTTCGTCCATATTGGTACTTCATGGGCGTTTTTGATTCCGTAGATGTAAGCGGATTAATATATGGTATTGGAGACTAAATAATGAAGAAGAACCTTACACGTAAATCAAATCGCAGGCGTAAGAGACTACATGGCTTTAGAAGGCGCATGCGTACCCGCGGCGGCAGGGCTATATTACGCAGGAGGCGCCAGAAGGGCCGGGCGAAGCTCTCTGCTTAAGCTTAAGAAGAGTCACCAGTTTTCAGCTGTATACAAACGCGGACGTTCATTTAAGAAGAAGCTGTTTATATTATATATAGCTTCTAATAAACTAAATAGTAATAGAGTAGGCGTCTCTATAAGCTCAAGATGTGCGCCCTTAAGTGTGCACAGAAACAGATCCAAGAGACTGCTTTTAGAGGCATATAGACAAAGCGCCAGTTCTCTGCTAAAAGGCCATGACCTGGTCTTTGTCTGTAGAGAAGACCTCTTTAACATGACTACAAGCAGAGTAAAAGAAGAAGCAGATAAGCTATATAAAAAGGCAAATATTTTAAAGTGAAAAAACTCGCAATTCTTATTATAGGCTTTTATCGTAAGTACTTATCATCACACAAGTTACCTTCGTGTAGGTTTCATCCCACATGTTCACAATATGCTTTGGAGGCGATCGAAAAGAGAGGGTTTTTTGCAGGTGCATTCCTCTCTTTAAAGAGAATCATAAGATGCAACCCATTATTTAACGGCGGGTATGATCCCGTAGAGTAGAGACATGGAAAAACGCGCTATATTAGCAGTCGCTTTATCAATGCTCGTCATTATAATGTTTCAGGGGATGATGGCAAAACAGAACAAAGCAGTCGTCTCTCCCCCTGCGCCTGATGCACTCAATACTGCCCCACAAACCATGCCGCAGGCAATGCAAAGTACAGCCCCAGAAACCAAGAGACCCATTCTCTCCGGAGAAGAGACCTTATTCAGGACAGATAGGTATGCCATTACATTCTCAAATATCAATGGCGCAATAAAGTCTATAGAGCTATTAGAATTCAATGCCGATAAAGACGAAGGACCATACAAGCTCGTCGATATAGATGACCCTCGTTACTATGCAGGTGTACTTAATCTTACAAGCGGCATTATTCCAGAGAATGTCTTGTATACAAATGAGGAATATGGCGACAGGATAATCTATAGATATTCTGACGACGATGTGATACTCGAGAAGACATATACTATACCTAACTCTAATGATTATAT
>CAYLIX010000139.1:0-3923 GCA_964383775.1 uncultured Planctomycetia bacterium | reverse complement strand
TCAGCGCCTATGAGAATACGATAGAGAGAAAGAAGAGAGAGACGCGTGGATAGCCTTGCAAGGCGTACATACTTTAGAGATAAGATAATAATACTCGCCTACCATGGTTTTACAGACAGTGCAAGCCATGAAGGAATAGAGAACTATCAGGGTAAGCATCTTGATATAGACTCTTTTAGACAGCACCTTATGCACTTAAGAGATCATTATAATGTACTCAATATTACTGACTTAATTGATAGAATCTTATGTGGCAAGAGTATTCCAGACAATACCGTAATAATTACGATCGATGATGGATACAGATCCAACTATACACTTGCGTATCCGCTCCTTAAGGAGTATCAGATACCTGCTTCTATATACATAACCACAGACTTTATCAACAAAGAAGATTTCTTATGGACGGATCGCATAGAGTATGCGCTCAATGCTACAGAGAGTAATAAGCTGGATATCGAGATAGGGTCTGAATGGCACTTCTTTACATTAAAGAGTAAGAGAGAGAAGATAATATGTGATACTGCTTTGAGAAGAATGCTAAAGAAACTGCCGCCTGATAAGAGGATCTCTATAGTAGAGGCAGTAGAGCATATTCTCGGAAAGTCCCTGTCCATGAGCAATACGCCTAGGATATATATGCCGCTTAAATGGAAAGATATTGCAGAGATCTCTAAAGAAGGACTCGTCTCCATAGGAAGCCATGGTTTAACACATACGATAATGACATCTATGGATAGAGAAGATATTAGAAAGGAATTATCTCTTTCTAGGTCGATTATAGAGGAGGAGACAATGCTTCCATGTAGCATATTTTCATATCCAAATGGAGGCACAGGGGATTTTAATGAATTGACAAAGGCCCTCTTAAAGGAGTGCGGCTATAGATCTGCAGTTACGACTGTGGCTGGGGTAAATAGAGCGAATTCTGATCCATATGAACTCAAGAGGCTCGGCATGAGTAGAGAGACGAATCTCTCTGAGTTCAAGAGGATACTCTCAGGGGTTGCCAGGTTACCAGGTTATATTAAACGATCCATATGTAGTATAATAAAGTAAGGAGAATTTGATGCAGAATACCATAAAGACTCAACAAGATAGCGTAACTGAATATTTTGACCAGACGTCCGATACATACTTTGGTGGATATAGAGGAGTATCCATACCAGCACACTCCTTTAATATACGAAAAAAGCGCGTATATGAGATGCTGCCTCCAAACGCAACTACTGCAGAGAAGGTCCTCGATATAGGCTGTGGTCCAGGTATTACAGCAGAGGATCTTGTAGGCAAAGGATTTGAATTCTATGGCGTTGATATAGCAGAGAAGATGATCCACGAGTGCCGAAAAAATTTCAGCCATTTAAAGGGTGCGCATTTTTCTGTAGGCAGCATAGAAAAGTCCGATTTTCCAGATGGATATTTCGACCATATTATATGCATGGGGGTCGTAGAATATATTGGAGATGATGTTACAGCAATAAAGGAGATGGCGCGTCTATTGAAGACTGGCGGCACAGCAATCATCACCTTACCCAATGTATATAGTCCATACAGAATCTGGTGGAATATAATCTTGAATAGATACATCTTGGATTTTATAAGGAGAGTCATACTGCGCAGAAAGACTGAGACTATATGCCACAGAGAGTACAGGGAGTCAAATTATACTAATCTCTTATCTCTACACGGGTTTGATGTAAAGGATGTAGTCTACTATAATTTCAATATTTTGCCATTCCCATTGGATAAGCTCTTGCCAGGTATGGCAGTCGCTATAGCAATACGCCTTGAGAAGCTATGTCGTGGTAGATTAAGGTGGCTTAGTACAGGATTTATAGTGAAGGCAGTTAGAAGGTAATCCCTATATTATGAAGAAGAGACATATACTATTATTGGTAACATCACTAAGGTGTGGCGGCTCAGAGAGGGTGGCAGTAAATCTGGCAAAGCACCTTATAAAGAGTGGCAGATATCGTGTATCCATGATGCTCCTTGAGGATGCAGTAGACTATACTCTTCCAAAAGGTGTAGAAATCCATGCATTGCATCCGAAAGGCCTAGGGCCTTTGTGCAGAATAGTATCATTCTTAGTAGGGCCATTTAGGCTTAAGGGCCTTGTAAGAGAGCATGGGGTAGATACAGTCTTTAGCCTTATGATGCCTGTGAACATAATGAATATGCTCTCAAAGGTTTGGGGAGCACAGCATAGATCAGTTGTAAGTATAAGGTGCCATCTTTCAAAACAGTATGATGATAGGGCACATATTGTAAGATATATTCTAAAGATATTACTAAAGAGCCTATGGCGTTTTGCGGATGCCATTATATGCAATTCAAACGGCATAAAAGAGGATCTTACAGCTCTCTTCGATGTAGATAAAGAGAGAATCGAGGTTATATACAACCCTCTGGACCTAGAAGAGATCAGACTACTTTCAAAAGAGGATGTTAGAGACGAGAGATTTATTAACAAGAAGGTCCCTGTTATAATAAATGTTGGTAATTTTCTTAGGGCAAAGTGGCATGAGGGTCTCCTTGAGGCATTTTCAATGTTATCATCCAAAAGAGATGCCCGCTTAGTTCTGATAGGGGAAGGCAGGCTCAAAAAGAAGATGATAAAGAAGGCACATGATATGGGTATCAAAGAGAAGGTAGACTTTATGGATAAACAGAAGAACCCATACAAATATATGGCCCATTCAGATCTATTCGTCTTATCATCTCTGCATGAAGGCTTCCCCAATGTCCTTCTTGAGGCCATGGCATGTGGATGTCCGGTAGTATCTACAAATTGTAAGTCAGGACCATCTGAAATATTGTCTGAAAAGATAAACGATAAAAAAGACGCTATCGAAGCGGAATACGGGATACTCGTAAATGATATTTCACCTAAAGGTATTTTACAGGGTATGGAGAGCATGCTAAATAACGAAGATTTAGCAAATAGATATAGAGACAAAGGCATCAAAAGATCCAGGGAATTTGATCTATTCACACTGGGAAGGAGATATGAAGAAGTACTTAATATACATATTTCTACTTGCGCTAATACTTAGAATAGCAGCAGCCATTATAATTCATGCAGGGCTTAGCGAGGAGCTTGCAAGTAAGATAATACCGCCTGATGGCAGTAGCTATTCCCTGGCATGGGAGGCAGTAGAGGCCTGGAAGAGCGGTGAGTTATTCCATCCGCTCCATCGTAGGTTCGGGTTTTATAAATATTATACAGCAGGCATACTCTATCTTGTAGGGTATAAGCCGATAGCTGTACCACTGGTAAATGGAACCTTAGGTGCGATTGCAGTATTCTTTATATATGGCCTGGCAAGAAGGCTCTTTAATGAAAAGACGGCTGTAATATCGTCTATAATCTATACTATCTATCCATCTCTCATCTTCTGGTCAGTGCAGAATCTCAAGGATATGCCGTGCCTCTTTGTTGTCCTGTTTGTACTTTATACCTCTATTAGATTAAAAGAGGATTTTCGATTTTTACACCTTATCCTCCTCATCCTATCATTGCCCCTTCTATATATGCTCAATGCCTTCAGGGCCTATATATATGTATTTGTAGTATATGCAGTTACATTCTTCTTTATGGTGAATATGAAGAAGAAGAATTGCAAAAAGATGATTATATATGCAGCCTTCTTCTACTCTTTGCTCTTTATCTATCCATATCATATAGAGGCGGGCATACTATCCAGGATACCGCAGAGAATAAAGTATTCAATAAGACACAGGTGTTTTGCCTTTGACAAAAACACATTCAATATAGCTAAAGATCTTATGCTTGTAAAGAGATACAACAGAGGTGGTGCCATTGGAAATGCCGCTATACTGCCATGGATAAAGTTCGAAACACCTATGGACTGTATAAGGTATATACCGATAGGAATGACTTATTTCTTATTTGCGCC
>CAYLIX010000138.1:1161-3951 GCA_964383775.1 uncultured Planctomycetia bacterium | reverse complement strand
ATTGTCTCGGCTCAGGCTCAGGAGATGGATGGAGCATAGGACTGCAACACCCGAGAGAAGATGGATTACTGGGAAGGCGAAGTTTCAAGCTTACGGATATGGCAGTCGCCACTTCAGGAGATTACCAGGATTTCTATATTTTAGACGGAAGGCGCTATTCACATATCATAGATCCCAGAACAGGCTACCCTGTAGACAATTCAGTGATGAGCGTAACAGTCATAGCGCCGGATTGTATGACAGCAGATTCATTGGCAACTGCCATAATGGTAATGGGCCTTGACTCAGGGTTGCGTCTTGCAGAAGAGATGCAGGGCATCGACGCTGTTATCATTAGCAAAGGGCGCCGCGACGTTGAAGTCAATATGACCAGCGGCATAAAAGATTATTATGATAGCCCGTAAAAAGGGTAGGGTCGTGGTAGCTATGAGCGGTGGGGTCGATAGCTCAGCAGCAGCAGCCCTCCTTGTAAGAAGAGGCTATGAAGTAATAGGCATCACTATCAAGCTCTGGCCTAAAGAAGAGTGCGGTTTCCAGCGGGAGACGAGCTGCTGTTCGCTAGAGGCTATACGGGATGCAAGATTTGTGGCTGATAGGCTAAAGATCCCTTTCTATGTCCTGGACCTCCATAATGAATTTAAGAAGAATGTAATAGACTATTTTTCAAGCGAGTATCTGAATGGCCGTACACCCAACCCATGCATAGCCTGTAATCAAAAGATTAAATTCGGTGCACTCCTTTCAAAGGCGAGAGAGCTTAATGCAGGACATGTGGCAACCGGGCATTATGCTAATGTTTCCTTTGATAAGAGGTCCCATTCTTTTATCTTAAGTGAGGGGAAAGATAAAGAGAAAGACCAATCATACGTACTCTTCAGCTTGAGTCAAGAGCAGTTATCAAAAGCACTCTTTCCATTGGGCAGCCTGACCAAGGAGAAGGTAAGGCGCTATGCAGCACGATTACGACTGCCTACGCATAACAAGAAAGAGAGCCAGGAGATATGTTTTGTCTATGATAGTTATGCTACCTATCTTAAGGAACGGTTTAAGGAAGATATAAAACCGGGACCCATAGTCGATAAGGAAGGTAAGGTACTGGGAGCGCATAAGGGCATACCCTTCTATACTGTCGGCCAAAGAGAGGGGTTGGGAATAGCGCATAAGCATGCGCTCTATGTCATCAAGATCGATAAGGATAAGAACACAATAACAGTAGGTCCGGCACAGAGCAGGTTCTTTACCAAAATTATCGTCGAGGATTTAAACTGGATATCTTCCTTACACGCAGATACCAACAGAGCAGAGGTGAAGATCCGCTCTCAGCATAAGAAGGCAAATGCAACCCTGAACATTATTGGCGACAAGGTAGAGATCGTGTTTGATCATGCGCAAGAGTCACCCACTCCGGGACAGGCAGCAGTCTTCTATAACAAGGATAAGGTATTGGGCGGGGGATGGATAAGAGAGATATTAAGCTAAATAAGCTCAAATCAATTCTTCAGAAGATGAAGAGCATACTCATCGCTTATTCCGGAGGAGTAGATAGCTCATTCCTGCTATATACAGCAAAGAAGGCCCTGGGCAAAAAGAATATACTTGCAGTGACAGCATCTTCAGAGAGCTATCCTGCGCGCGAAGAGAGAGATGCAGTAAAGCAAGCAAGGCAATTCTTGGTAGAGCACAAGATCATAAGGACGAGTGAGCTCGACATAAAGAAGTTTGCAGATAATCCGGTCAATCGATGCTACTACTGCAAAAGAGAGCTCTTTGGTACATTAGCTGCTATAGCCAAGAAGAGAGGGTACAAACATGTAATTGACGGCTCTACAATGGATGATCTTGCAGATATTCGATATGGTCGAAAAGCGGCAAGGGAATTGGGCGTAAGGAGCCCGCTGCAAGAGTCTGGGCTAACCAAGGATGATATAAGATACCTATCAAGGCGCGCAGGCCTAAAGAGCTGGGACAGGCCCTCTTTTGCATGCCTCGCAAGCCGTTTTGCATACGGACAGAGGATCACAAAGAAGAGGCTTAAGGCAATAGGGCTTGCAGAGGATTTTATTAAGAAACTCGGATTCAAGCAGCTCAGAATAAGGTTTCATACAGAGAAGATAGCCAGGATAGAGGTAGGGCCTGAAGAGATCTCAAGATTTTTGAGCCCAAAGATGAGGATAAAGGTGGTAGAAAAACTAAGGGACCTAGGGTTTACATATATAGCATTGGATCTCTTGGGCTATCGCACTGGCAGCATGAATGAATCACTTTAGACTTTTCTATTGATATTTATACGACATTTTGTTATCATGCACACAATATAGATAGTATTCGTGCAAACTATGGGGCGGCGTAGCTCAGTCGGTTAGAGCACAGAGCTCATACCTCTGGAGTCGTTGGTTCGAGTCCAACCGCCGCTACCAATTTTGCGAAGCAAAATTGATCCTGAGGCAGCGTCAAGAAATGCGAGCGAATAGCGAGCATTTTAGCTGCCGAAGGACCTTTACAAGTAGCGCAGCCGAAGGACCTTAAATAAAAATACCTTTTTATGAACTCACTCTACAAACAGATTGAAGATACAATTTCAAAGCATGATATGCTGGAGCGCGGAGATAAGGTGCTCATTGGCGTATCAGGTGGGCCGGATTCTATATTGTTATTATATGCATTATATCATATGCGCAAAAGGCTCGGTATCACGCTCTATATTGCAAACCTTGATCATGGTATCCGCGGCAGTCTATCAAAGAAGGACTCTGCCTTTGTCAGGGGCATAGCAAAGAAGCTGAAGCTTAG
>CAYLIX010000138.1:0-1151 GCA_964383775.1 uncultured Planctomycetia bacterium | reverse complement strand
GCTTCATAAGAGACTTATACTTACAAAAAAGGAACTTAAAGACGGTCGCTCTCTAGAGGAGATCTTGAGGGAAAAGAGATATCACTTCTTTAAGAAAGTTGCAGCCACAGTAGGTGCTAAGGTCGTTGCGACCGGCCACACCATGGACGACCAGGCAGAGACTGTGATTATGAGAGTCATAAAAGGCACAACGATCAAAGGGCTCGGCGGCATTATGCCCGTCGGAACACATGGCCCGCTCAAGGTGATAAGGCCTTTGATCGAGATTGAGAAGAGCCAGATACTGGCATCTTTAAAGAGGGGGCGCTTCTCATATTGCAAGGACCATACAAACGATCAGATGCATTATTTTAGAAACAGGGTGAGAAAGAGTATAATACCCTATCTTGAGAGGTATAATCCAAGATTAAAGAGATCTATCTCTTTGATGGCAGAGTCGTTAAGAGAAGACCGCGCCTTTATAGAAGATGAGAAGGATAAGAGAAAGCGAATATCAAAGAATGGCGCATTTATCTCTATTGAACTGAAGGATTTAGTAGTCCAGCCAAAGGCCTTGCAGCGTGAGATACTCCGTGATGCAATTATCAAGACGGGTGCATCCGTCAAGAAGCTTACTTACAGGCACTGGAAAGACCTGGATAATTTTTTACGATTTAAACGCAGGGGTAAATCACTCGACCTGCCAGGCCGCGTTATAATAAAACGCCTGGATAAAAAGATAGTGTTGCATATAAGATAGAATATTGGTATAATTTTATTTATGAAACCGAACAAGATGCCATATAAGAAAAAAACTGATACACCAGACAGAAAGAATCTTGCTATCTGGCTGCTCGTGATCCTGGGAGTATTCTATATCTTAAAGGTCTTTCCAGCGGCATTCGAGCCGCCCCTTGTAGAATTGAGCTATAGCAAATTTTATGATATGGCTGCTGGTAATCTGGAGACTGGAGAAATACTTAATGCAGTAATCACAGAGAATGTAGTGAGAGGTCGTTTAAACAGCGGCTCCAGGTTTATTGTGAATACCCCGCATGAAGACCCAGACCTCATGAGACTTTTACGTACCAATATACCGGACTTTGACGTAGAACCACCCAAGACTGCATTACTTAATATACTTCTATCTTTCGGCCCCATACTTCTCTTCG
>CAYLIX010000137.1:0-3996 GCA_964383775.1 uncultured Planctomycetia bacterium | reverse complement strand
TCTTCGTAGCGGTGCCCTCTGGCTTTCCATCCCTTTAGAGAATGCCAGGACACGCTCAGGGATATTACGCGTCTGTGGCGCACTCTTTATCTTAAAGCGTCTTATCCTCTTTTCTGTTTCTCGCAAGAGATCGAGCACTTCAATATTAATGAGCCCTCTTATGGTCTGAAAGATCGCTATTTCAAGGTTCTTCTTTGATGGCGCTAGCTTTACTTTTTTATGTACATCCTTCCATAACCTTATGGATCTTAGATCAGAGAGCTTTATGAGGCCGCTTGTAATGCCGTCCTCCAGGTCATGATTATCATAAGCGATCTCGTCAGCAATATCTACAACCTGTGCCTCCAGGAGGGAATTCTTCTTTGGTTCGATCGGTGAAGTGACACGTATCTTGTCAAAGGCGCTTGAATGTTTAATGATCCCTTCTCTGACCTCATGTGTTAAGTTGAGTCCATTGAAACGGGGGTATCTCTTTTCAAGGGAGTCTACTACCCTTAAACCATGAGAGTTGTGATCAAACCCGCCATGGCCTGCCATTATTTCACTGAGCGCGTCTTCTCCGGAGTGGCCGAATGGCGTGTGCCCGAGATCATGGGCAAGGGCTATCGCTTCAACAAGGTCTTCGTTGAGTCCCAGGGAACGGGCTATGGTCTTTGCTATCTGGGCTACTTCAAGCGTATGTGTAAGGCGTGTTCTGTAGTGATCACCTTCATGATTTACAAAGACCTGCGTCTTATATTCAAGCCTTCTGAAGGCGCGGGAATATATGATCCTGTCCTTATCCCTCTGGTATCTGGAGCGAAAGGGATGCTCTTTCTCTTTGTGGGTGCGCCCCTTTGTCTCAGATGATCTCATCGCGTAAGGTGCGAGGACCCGGTCTTCCCTTGCTTCTAATGCGTGTCTACTGAGCATAATATTTATATGTGGATGAGTTTAAAGAGTAATAGGTTACCTACTAAAAATGTAAATATCAATACTATGGTGCCGATACCAAGCCCTGCAATTGTCCGCTTAGGCCTGTAGTACATGCTTATCAAGACTATTATCGTCAATATGATTGCAAAGAATGCCGAATAGATATGCGCATGTGATATATTTTGTAGCAGATACCCGTATCTAAACGCAGCATCGGTCAAAGGTATTACAGCTATGTCCAGAAGATTGCTTCCTAGAATATTCGCAACGGCCATATCTATGGAACCTATCGAGACTGCAGCGATCGCTACGACGATCTCAGGCAATGACGTGGCCAACGCCATGACGATAGTCCCAAAGTACATCTCATTCCACCCCTTGGCCACGACGATCTCTTTTCCCAGGGACGCAAACCAGAAACCGCTTGCAATGATAATGGACGCGTAAAGAATAAAGAGGATATACTCTTTTATATTGTGCCGGGAATCATCCGCCCTAGCACCAGGATCTCTTTTGTATGCATAAATTATCCCCAGCAGATAGATGGCGATTATCAGTATTCCCTCAAGCCCCATGTTAAATTTTCCCATCACGTTTCCTGTGAAGAGCGCTATGCCCATCATGGCCAGGAGTATACCCAGCGCTAAAAGTAAGAAGCCGCTTGTAACAAGGTTACCTTTATTGATGGATGATAGTATGGGTCCTTTTCTATATTTGAAATCGAGTATAGCTATGACCATTGTATTGAATATTACGCTCCCTATGAGGTCTCCGACGGCGAGATTCGGGGCATAGATTTTGCTGACAGATGCTATGGAGGTGGATATCTCAGGAAATGAAGTGATCGCTGCGAGGAAGAATATCCCCATAAAGCCGCGGGAAAACTTACCGGAACCGGCTATCCCCTCCGCGCTTATTGAGAGCTTGTAACCGAATATCAATATTATAGCTGCGCACGTTAGAAATTTGACCCAAAGATAAAGCAACTCATGCCTTCTCTTTCTCTATCCTGTCCCTAGCTTTTTTAAAGAAAGGTTCTGCAAATTTTGTGTGCCATGTCCTCTCTTCAAACGACCTTGAATTTATGAGCTTCATAAAATTGGCAAATTCATTGTAATATGAACCATATATGTGAAAGCTGTCAGTTATATCAACGTACCTGCCAATTGCAACATCTTTTCCTATTCTCTTAGAGAGGTCTTCTGCCAGCATCCTCTGCAAGTCTGTAAGGGCAAAGATATTCATAAAACTGGCTTTATATGCATCCCGCGATCTCCAGTGTGTATTCATATTAAGGCTCATGGAGTCACCATCTTGAGCGATCCTGCACCATATCCTCTGAAGACATGGCGGATCATCAGTGACAGGGTCGAGTTTTGGGTTCCATGTAATGGCCTGCCCCCTGCGGCTATGTGGTGTTTCAGATAATTTTGATATCATATAATTAATCTGATCTACGATCTCTTCCTCTATTTTGTATTGAAATAGTCTCTGGTGATAAGTGTAGGTCCATTTCCCTTCCTCGGGATTGATCCAGTGATCATGAATGCCCCTGACCACCTCCTGACGATAGACCTCAAGGTCTTCAAGGCCTCCAGGAAATGCCCTGTGTATGCGCGGCTCTGCCATGGGGTTGTCTATTACCATGACCATTGTGCAGTCTTTGCTGGGTGGTTGACCTTCTTTATCGTACTCTGTCCTTAAATCGATACCATTCTTCCATACCTCGAGCACGGCATTTTCCCACACCTCAGGTGCGGTCTTACCTTTTACCAATAGTGTAGGAATATCTATATTCATAACTTGACGATCTCCCCCTTTATCGTATCCTTAATCTCTAAGATTCCATATGAATTGAATTGCGCAAAGACCTTATCCGTGGGGCTGCCTGGATTCAAGAAGAGCATTCCGTCTATCTCTTTATATAATGCTGAATGGCTATGGCCAAATACTATTATGTCTACGCCATTAAACTCTTTTCTTACCCTCTCTATAAGGCCTGTTGGCGCGCCCCAACCATGAATCAGCCCGATCTTAAAACCTTCTGCGCTTATAATCTCTTTTCGGGGAAGGCTCCTCTGCAATTCCGGAGTATCCATATTGCCATATACTGCTTTTGTCGGGGCGATCTTGTTTAATTTCTCAAGTACGCTCGGTTCTGCCAGGTCGCCAGCATGCAGGATAAGGTCCATACCTTCAAGGGCTTTGCATAGCTTCTCAGGAAGGCGCGGCGCAGAGCGCGGAATATGCGTATCTGATAATATACCTATCTTCATCTCTTGTCTATCCTCTTGCCGTTATAGAGTATGCTTATCATCTCTTTTTTGCCGTATAAGGCTGCGATGTCATTAAGTATATTAGGCTCCCAGATCCACATGCGTTCCTCTTTTGCCATAAGGTGCGCATTCATCTCTATGCCAGAGAGCGCAATGAGAACCTTCTTCTGTGCCTTGAGCCCCAATGTTTTACAGTGTTCTGAAAACTCTATAATATCTATGTCCTTGACCTCTTCCGGTATTATGGAGATGATCCAATTTTTATTATTTGCCTTGGACAGGATATATGGACGTCCGTTTTCAAATGCCTTGATATCGACAGACGAAAAATATGGCAGCCTGTATTCCCTATCTCCCAGGAGGACCGTCTCATTATTGAAGAGCCCAAAGAGCTGTGCAGTGCGTTCTATGACCTCCCTCTTCTCTTCATAAAAGAAGGTCTCAATAAGCTCACCTATCTCTTCATTGAAGATCTTTATCCTGTCCGGCATAAAGCTTATTATGGCGGAACGTTTCTTCGAATATACATATTTGAGCCAGAAGCCGAAGAGCTTATCGACAAATTTATAGAAGGAGCCGTTATTACATACGAGATTCATCTCGATAAGTTCCTGGAGGTGTTTTGACGTATCAGACGTTCTCTTTCTTATAGTCTTTGATATCTCCTTTAGTCTATACTGGCCGTTTGCCATTGCCAGCAGGATCGCAATATATATATCCGATGAACGGCCAAGCTTAATCACCTCGAGCGCATTATTGATATATTGGGATATGCACCCTTTGGAATTAAAGATGGTCTTCTCAA
>CAYLIX010000136.1:0-4005 GCA_964383775.1 uncultured Planctomycetia bacterium | reverse complement strand
ATACTACATATGATGCAGATGGCAAGCCTCTCATAGCCATAAGGAATGGCACAAGGGATGGCGGAGAATACCGCACAGAGACAGAGTTTGCAGATGGTGATGTGACGACTTCCCGCACTGTAGGTTACTCAGTCGATGATGACGGCAATGCAAATGATTATGTAACGATTGCAAGCCCAAATATCTCTACAACATACTACTATAAATATGATCCAAGGGCAGCAGATGCAGGTGCAGTAGGGCCATGGGGTAGTGTAGGGCAGATCTATGCTGGTAGCAGTACCATAAGAATGGACAATTGGAAATACCTAAGCTATCAAAACAATATGCTCGATACCCCTGGTGTAAAACAGGATTGGGAGAAAGAGGTTACATATCCCAGCTTAGAAGAGATGATCATTACCTGGTATTATAATCATCAGGATTCACGCGGCCGCGATGTAAGCGCTGAACAAGCATGGCATTATGTGCTGCGCGCATTAGGAACTCTTGCGCCAGGTAATTATGGAGACCTTACAGGCATAACAAAGCCAGATGGTGCTAGTATTGATCAACCATATACGGCTCAGGTATTAAGGCTAAGTTCAGGCATAGTATTTGGGCCACAAGGACCTGAATTCAAATATTCAATAGTAGTAAAGGTCTATACACCTGAAGGAGATGTCAATTTATCGATCGACTTAGGAGACCCAGGCGCAGGGTTTAATTTTGTAGTCAGGGATGGTTGGATATGCAAGGTAGACACACAGGATAATTCTATAGTAGATCACATCATAAAGGTAGGCGGCTGGTTAACAGTAACATACACAAGTGACACAACTGCTGAGGTTGCTGCAACCAAGGATTGGATGCTCACCAAGATAACAGATCCTGAATTTGGCGATATCATGACATTCACAGAAGAGAATGCTGATCCAGCCAATGTCTATCCACAGTCAGTAGAAAAGCCACATGATATGGTATTTGGTTCGCCATGGGCACAGGTTTTTACAGATCACTTTATTGCCTTTACTGATGGCGCACTTGAGGCCTATGTAGAAGAGAATTATGAAAATCTTGCTGCATACAAAGAGATCGTCTATGACTTTGTGCAGGCTTACTATGACGAGGTTGCAGAGTATGAAAATGATATCTTGGTTGCATACTATGGGGATACAGATGAGGGCATAGAGGGGTATCTCTTAAAGGTCTTGAGCCTGGACAGAGAATGGTATAACGAGCTCTACGTAGGAAACTATATTCAGTCTATAGTAAATATGATAGATGAAGGAGACCACAACGGCGGAATAGATCTATATGATCAATATCATAATCTATGGAAAGGGCTCAATGAAAATCAAGGCATTATAAAGGTTATAAATGATTTTATAACTGCCCTTGATGAGGATGCTCCATACAATGCAGAGGGCTTAGCAGAGGTCATATATGAGCAGGTCTTTAATGGTGTCTTTGCCAGAAATACAGGCTGGGGTTGGGCCATAGGCAGTCCAGAAGAAGAGTATAAGTATGACCACTATCATATGGGTTCCGGCATAGCGCTCTATTGGGCATGTTATGCCGCATATAAACTGGGTGGAAGAGGAGGGGTATTTGATTTCTGGAAGGGTAGTGGTTTTAAAGATTATGGCGGAGTAGATATTGAAGGGCCCTATGATCCTAACAAGCGCTATCTATTTGACGACATGCGCGTATTTACGAGAAGCATAAGAAAAGATCTAAGTGAAGGCCTGACTGATGAAGAGGGTAATCATGGCTGGTTTGCACCAGGTGAGAATTTCATAACAGGCGGCATAGCCTGGGCAGGGGATCAGACTGGCAAGAAATCACTCAGTGATATGTATGCAGAGACAGTACAGATGAAGATTGATGCCCTGGCAAACCTTGATGCTATATATGAGCTTAGCGGGGGTGCGACAGACTCTGAGATCGAAGAACTTATTACATATATAAAGGAGAGAAAAGAGGCCTTTGCTCAAGATATAGAAGAGATGATATTGAGCATAACTGCTATAGGAGAGAATGAAGGAGGTGTGTCCTATACTCAGAATGCACTTGATGCCCTAGATGAACTTAAAGATGAATTTTCATCCTTTGAGACTGAATTGGGAGAGCAGGACTTTGTAATTGATCAGATAAAGGTGCGCGTAGAGCAAGTATGGGATAGGCTCTTAGATATGTATGGCGCGGCCATGACCGTTATAAACCAGCTTCAGGGTGCTGCGATGGATGTCAGAGGCAATCTATACGGCACCGTTGAAGTAGGTGGGGTAAAAGCTTTAAGAGGGGCATTGGCAGCACCATATCTGGAATGGCAGGAAAATATGCAGCTGCATAATACAGCCATCTCAGAGATAGTAAGCAGTATGGACGGGTGGTCTGCCTCTGATTCAGTCTGGCATAAGAACCCTGCAAGTTACTTCTTAAGTGGAGTATGGGGTGTCTGGGGATCAGGCCAGTCAGATGACTTTACTTATCTGGAGCAGGATACATGGCCAGGCAGTGCATTTGAACTGGGATTCAGAAGAGAGACTGGCATGAATATATACTATTATCAAATGCGTGGAGAAGCTGGAGAAGAGGGGGATGAAACAGGCTGTTTTGAAGAGGATGAACATCTTAATCCTGCTTTAAAAGCCATATATGCTACCATGTATGCAGATACAAAGGCATTTTACAGGGCATGGATGGAAGTGATGAAAGAAGGGGTATATGAACTACAGAGGGATGCTGTAAAGGAGATAAGGGATGCGCTTCCTGCACATGCAGACAATGTAGAGACCACCTTTACAATGATGAATATGGCCTGGGAAGAGTTTAACCAGCAATATAGTGGCATAGAGTATCAGACAAGGCTACTACAGAAGAATGTTACTTTGCAAGCAGAAAAGCTTAAAGATGTAATTGACTATACAGAGGCAGTCTGTTTGCGTGACATAGAAAAGGCCATGGCAATAGCAAAATGGAAAGAGGATACTGATCTAGGGCTCCTTGGAATAAAGTATAAAGGTGCAGAGGCCATAGGAGTCGAGAGATCTACCCCGCAGGATGACTTAAATGGAGGCATGCAGGATATCATAGAGATATTCAATATAAGAAGAGATGACATCGTAAGTGAGTACAATGCTAAGTATGATGAGTATACAAAACTTACCTTAGGCGAATTTAATGGCACTGATTACTGGGGAAATCCCATATACCTTAAAGAGAATACATTGGCAGACCGATTCAATGTAGGCCGTGAATGTGCGAATTTCTCCACAGAGCTTGTTAATAATCTTACTTCTAAACTAACTAATGATGATGTTCTGAATCCAGAGCAGGATCCGGATTACTGGTTGAATGCTGATTATCTGGAAGATGAGCAGAGGGCAAACTGGGCAGGCGGCCTTAACCATGCCATGCTTTTAAATGAGTTTACCAGGCAGAATACTTTGATAGTCATGGATCGCGGGTTATTCAGGACGAGTATATATATAAATGGTGTAGGCGGTATACCTGCCAATGATGATCTATATTATACTGATCCGCGCAAGGCCATCTTTAAAGGTATAGCAGGCACTATGTATGCCCTGGGTCTATCCACTGATCATGGTACTGAACGGGAGCTTACTATTGCATTTATGCGTGATGCCATAAGTGCGTATAATGGCTTAAGGGCTGCAGTGAATGCTGCGCTCCACGGCACAAATGGCTGGGAGTCTGAATCTGCTCAAGTTTTAGTGAATTCGTCATATTTAACTTATGACTACGAAGATATAGCTGGAAATATCGCCCTTATACTACATAAGACACCACAATCAGCCATGGATATGATGTGGTGGATGCCATACTATGTTGAGTATGGCGGTTTGGAAGCTGTACCATATGATGGAGATGGAGAGACTATCTATTGCCAGATTTCATGGGAAGGAAAGAATCCAGATCCTTTGGCCTACTGGTTTATATATATGGTCGATTTTAAAGGTGATGACCTTGACAGGGAATGGTACTATGAAGAGTCACTCT
>CAYLIX010000135.1:0-4016 GCA_964383775.1 uncultured Planctomycetia bacterium | reverse complement strand
GTTCGCTCCTCAGGTGCTGTGCACCGTACCTGAAGCAAAAAATTCTTTTGAATTTTTTGCCGAATGGTACGGTGGTGCCGAAGGTGGGAGTCGAACCCACATGACCTTGCGATCACCGGTTTTTGAGACCAGCGCGTCTGCCAATTCCGCCACTTCGGCAATTATACAGCCCAGTACCATTCAGAAAAATCTAATCGGCAAAGCTCGTGAATTTTTCTTCAGGTACTGGGCACCTTCACCATTCGCAAAAATTAAGGTGCCGTGCACCGAACCTGAGCAAATACAGTGTAATTCATTCTCTTCAGATACTGTATTTGCGAATGGTTCGGTGGTGGAGCTGACGGGAATCGAACCCGTGATCCCACAATGCCATTGTGGTGTGATCCCGCTTCACCACAGCCCCGTCTTTTTTGCTTATAGTCATATAATATATCACTTATATCATAGACTGTCAATGCGAAGAAAACAGCCTGGGCGACCCTAAGTTAAGGTCGCCTGTGGTCGACCAACTTTGAGCCTAAATGCCCAGGCCATTTTATATTCTTATAAAGCCTCTTCCAGATCTTTCTCTACCTTTATAAATCTATCCAGAGTACCTTTTGCAATCAATGGTTCTACAGAGGGCCAGCTAGTATCAAGCCCCTGATTGAATATACAGTCTGCTATGTTAGGGTCTCTTAGCATCTCTTGCAATGTTGCTATAGAGGAGTTTGTAATTGAGAATTTCTCCTCCAGGGTCTTTAACAGATCTATGAGGCCTATATAGGCCTCACCTTTTCTGAATCCATCGCGTGGTATCATCAATACTAAAAGTGCTTTAAGCGCTGCAGGTAGTAATGGTACTACAACACCCTCTTCATTAGGTATAAGTATATTCATTATCCTTGCATTAAAATCTTTACCGGGTGTTTGCCCCAGTGCACCTTTTACTGTATAGATAACAGCATTATCCTGCGTACAGTTAAAAGCCGTCATGATGCTGCGTAAATCATCCTCTGCATTGTAAAAGTGAAGCTCCACTGTAATGCCTTCTATTTCCAGATGCTTCTCTATTCTCTTGGCCTTAGCATTCATAAGGCCCAAGTGATCACCCATAAAATCTTTAAGCACTGGAAAGATCCTCTCATCGAGTGGCAGCATTACATGTTTTGTACCATTAGGCTTTATATACTGTGCTACCTGAGGCACAATTTCATTCTTTACAACATTCAGTTTTCCTTCAAATCCTTCAGAACTTATATCTTGAGCCTCTTTGGTGCTTACACCATCATTTTGACCATGTACAAATCCTTGTGCGGTTTCAATAGGTTCTTGTCCAGTATCTGTAGATTGCGATGGGTCATCTCTTAGCATTCTTTGCATACGCGCTTCGCTAGATTTAGTAAGGGAGAGGCGCCTGCCCCATTCAGGATTAAGTTTGCCAAACCCTCTCCTTCCGTTTGCATGTACGCGAAACTCAAGATCCATTATCTTGTACATCTCATCTGCGAATTGGCCCATTTCTGGGAGCCATCTTCCGTTAGATATGCTTTCTATAGAACTTGATCCTTCTCCAAGCCCGATTGGTACCAGTTTTGTCGCAGGGTATTGTTTTGTTAGATTATCTATCTCTCCTGAATCACCTGGTAAAAGTTCTCCATCTGTAATTAAGAATACAATCCTTCTGAATTTCTTATCACCTTTTATGTTTCTTTGTAGCGCTGCTCCTACAGCTTCTGCTGCATTGGTACCGCCCTTACCAAGCTCATGCACCTGCTTTATAATATCTACTTTGTCTTTTAGTTTCATATCTTTTGCATTATATTCTGATATGGGTATATAGTTTGTATTTGAATATCCCACTACTTCAAATATGATATCTTTAGGCCACTCTTCTATGGTCTCAAGCAGGATAATGAGTCCTCTCATTGCTTCTTCAATTCTCTCTTGCGTATGCATACTTTCACTTAAATCTACTAAGAATGATATCTTAAAATACATGCCCTTCTTTTTGCGCACTTCTTTAAAGATCCTGTATTCACCCGCGGCAACGCCTGGGAGTTCATCCTCATCTATTTCGCCTTCTTCACGGCGACGCAGTACCCTCTTCTTCTTCTCTGCAAACTTTATTCTTCTTAGGTAATTTTTAAGTGTAGTTGCCTGTCCAGAGACCTCATTATAATACTTCTGGTAAAAGGCATAGTCCTCTGCAGTTACACCTTCGCGCTCTAAGAAGTCTCCTTCTCCTATGCCTGCGCCTGAACCTGCATCATGCTTTGCATTGGTCTTTGCCTCTTCTATATCTCTTCTCATCTCTTCTCTGTCATTAAAGGCCTTTTTAATCTTATCTATATCCTCTTCTTCTACCTTTATCTTTGGATCAAAGAGACCATTGTTCTTATCTTCGCTGTCTCTTATCTTTGCCCTTATCTTCTCTTCAAGCTCTTTCTTCTCTTCATCTGTGAGGGAGTCCCATTTATCTTGTATCTTCTGTCTCAGCTTCTCTTGCAACTCCTCTGGCAGCATATCCAAGGGCAGAGGCTTTCCTTCGGATGTCGTTTCACCATCCATCTCATCAAAGTCTATATCCTTATCGTCTATCATCTTTTCAAGGAGCTCATTATTCTTCATCTGCTCTTCACTTCTATCAATAAGCTTCTTCATGCCTTCCCAAATACGCTTTGATACTACACTTGCAAGGGCTTCTGTAGAGTGCTCGTTATACGCTCGTACGCTCTCTTCTCTTAACTCTTCATATGTCTTTATAAGCACCGGATCTGTAACGAGTGGATGAAGTTCATCATAGAACCAATCATGTATTACCATAAGGCCATATTGTATATGGAGAGGGTTACTCATATTGAAGGTTACTTGAGCCTCTTTTAGATCCTTAAATTTTGTAGGATAGTACTTGTTGTAGAGTTTTTCTAGGGGAACTCGCATGCCTGGCAGGCGCTCTACGCCGCGTTCATTTACGCGGGGGTCTTCATGCGCATTCATTAACCATTGGAATGCAGATCTTAGATCTTTCTCTTCGATTCTAGAGCTCGCTTCTTCCCATGCATCATCATCTGTATATAAAAGATGGAATGTCTCATGTCCTGTAACGCCCAATGGCACGTCCTCATCTTTATCCTGCAGATCCCTCCTAACATACTGCATAGTATGTCTGTCACCCCTTTTAAATACTCGCCATGTGGGTTGTGGGTTGGCAATATCTTCTGCACTAATAGGACGCCACTCTTCTACATCAATGGGTTGGTGCGACAAGATCCTTACTACATTACCTAAGATCCTGGGATCTATTGAGAGCGGCGCATCACTATCTCCATCGCCACCAAACATACCTGCCATACTCATAACCGCAGTTGCCATCTCCTGGATCTTTACTATGATACCCCCTATATTTAGATTACCTTGCCCATCTTCTTCTATTATAGGATCACTTAGGTCTCCTTCTAACATGGCTTTAAGAGCTAGGGTATGGAGTTCGTCTTCATCCAGTTTCCAGATTCTTATGGTACCATCAGCGCTACCAGATACGATCTTTCCATCATCTGTTGTTAAGGACAACTCTCTTCTTTTATGTCCAGTAAGTGTCTTTACCTTTTCTTCTTCTAAGTCCCATACCTTTATGGTGCTATCAATGCTTCCTGATATAATCTTTTCATCGAGCGTTGTAAGGGAGAAGACTTCGTTTGTGTGCCCAATAAGTGTCTTTACCTTGTTTGTCTTTAAATCCCATATCTTTATGGTGTTATCAGCACTACCCGATATGATCTTTTCATTATGTATTACAAGAGAATTGATTATGTTTGTATGTCCTGTAAGGGTCCTTACTTTATTTGTCTTTAAATCCCATATCTTTATGGTGTAATCACTACTTCCTGATACAATATTTCCATTGTGTGTTGTAAGGGACCGAACTCCTCCTGCATGTCCAGTAAGTGTCATTACATAATTTGTCTATAAGTCCCATATATTTATGGTGACATCCCAACTCCCAGAAACAAGATTTCCATAATCTATAATAAAGG
>CAYLIX010000134.1:0-4026 GCA_964383775.1 uncultured Planctomycetia bacterium | reverse complement strand
AGAAAGTAAGAGAGATACCGGGAATAGAGATAAGCCTCAAGACCTTTGCGGTAAACATGACTAAAGATAAGGTCCTTACCTGTCTTAAGCCTGGAATGGCAGACCAGATAAAGCCGCGCGCCCTTATAATGGCCACAGGCTGTAGGGAGAGGACACGTGAAATGATACATATACCGGGTACAAGGCCAGCCGGGATATTTTCAGCAGGCCTTGCACAGAAACTTATAAATATAGAAGGTTTTTTACCGGGCAAAGAAGTAGTAATTGTCGGTTCCGGTGATATAGGGCTTATTATGGCGCGTCGTTTTATCCTGGAAGGCGCAAAGGTAAAGGGTGTGATAGAGATAGATACAAAGACGCGGGGGCTTGTACGTAATGTTGTACAATGTATCGAGGATTTTAACATCCCAGTCTATTTTAATCACAAGGTAGCCAGGATCTATGGCCAGGATAGGCTGGAAGGAATAGATGTAGTCAAGGTAGACGAGGATCTCAATGAGATACCCGGGACAAGGTTTACGATCAAATGCGATACTGCATTGATATCAGTAGGGCTTATACCTGAAAACGAGCTTATTGAGATGGCAGGTATCACAGATACAAAGAAGATCGACATACCAGGTCTATTTGTATGCGGCAATGCCTATAAGGTATATGACCTTGTTGATACTGTATCGCAGGACAGCATAAAGACTGGAAAGCGCGCTGCCAAATATCTAAAGGGTGAATAGATGACAAAGAAGATCATATGTATTGAATGCCCAAAGGGATGCAGCCTTATAGTAGATTTGGAAGGTTGTAAGGTAAAGAGTGTAGACGGCGCTGAATGCCCCAAGGGCGAAAAGTATGCTATAGCTGAAATAGAGAATCCCACACGTGTATTAACTTCAACGATATTGACCGAAGGCCTGGATCTAAAGCTTATACCAGTAAGGACGAATAAGCCCATACCAAGAAAAAGGATGCTGGAGGCTGCAGAGGCATTGAAGAAGCTGAAGATAAAGACTCCCCCAGCCATTGGTGACGTCATAATAGAGGATTTTCTGGGTATGGGGGTAGATATAATAGCCACAAGGACTGCGCCCTTTTGACCTTGCCATTTACATTCCATAATGTTATATTAATAGCTTAATAGGATATAATATGAATATAAAGAGCTTCATAAAGCGTAATTACAGACATTTCAATGCCGCAGCCTTGCAGGATGCGGCAGAGGCCTATGTATCTTACCTAAAAGGCGGCAACAAGATGTTTCTTGCCATGGCAGGCGCCTTAAGCACTGGTGAGATAGGTATATCCCTGGCAGAGATGATAAGGCAGGACAAGATTCATGGCATCTCATGCACAGGGGCAAACCTGGAAGAGGACATCTTTAACCTAATAGCGCATAAGAGTTATAAGCGCATACCACACTATCGTCAACTTACGCCAAAGGAAGAGCTTGGGCTAAAAGAGAAGCACTTAAATAGAGTCACTGATACCTGCATACCAGAAGCAGAGGCAATACGAAAGCTTGAAGAGAACCTCTACCCGTTATGGAAAGAGGCTGAGGAGAAACGCGAGAGCTATTTTCCTTATGAGTTTATCTATAAACTGATAGAATCGGGAAAGCTCGAGAGCCATTATCAGATAGACCCCAAGGATAGCTGGGTAGTGGCAGCATGCAAAAAGAGATTACCCATATTTACACCGGGTTGGGAAGACTCTACATTAGGCAATGAAGTGGTGGCAGAGACACGCCTGGGCCGTTTTAAAAACTTTAATTTTATAAAGAACGGACTTGAGCAGATGAACAGTCTCATTGACTGGTATATGGATAATACCAAAGATCGATCCATGGGATTCTTCCAGATCGGGGGAGGTATAGCAGGAGACTTTTCCATATGTGTGGTGCCATTGATACGCCAGGACCTGAAAACGGAATGCAGGCTCTGGGGGTATTTTTGTCAGATATCGGAAAGCACTACTTCATACGGTTCTTATAGCGGGGCAGTGCCCAATGAGAAGATTTCCTGGGAAAAACTGGGCATAGATACTCCAAAGTTTATTATAGAGTCGGATGCCACTATCGTGGCACCGCTAATATTTCAGTATATCTTACAATCGTAAATAATATGAAAAAACCTATACCATTCGTAATCAAATTAACCGGTGAGACCCGCAGTCTATTAAGCGGCCCACCAAAAACTGCAGGCATCCGCTCTGGAAAAGTAGTGCTGGAGCCAGGTAAGAATGTCGGCCAGCATAATACAAAAGAGAAGGAAGAGCTTATAGTGATACTCGAAGGGTCTGCGTTGGTATCTTGCGCAGGGTGTGAACCTTTGACTGTAGGCGGCGGCTCTATGGTCTATATGCCGCCCCATAAAGAGCACGATGTAGAGAACATAGGAAGTGGTGTGCTCGAATATATCTATATAACCTCACCCATTAGCAGGGATACGATATGAAGAAGCCTATAATACTGACAGGCGGAGTAGGTTTTATAGGAAGTGTATTCTTATGGAAGCTGAACAAAAAGGGATTGAAGAATATAATTGTCGTAGATCATCTGGATGAGACTGACAAATGGCGGAATCTCCTTAACAAGCATATCCTCGACTACATAGATAAGGACGACTTTATAAAATTGGTAAAACGAGGTAGGATTCATGATCCAGGATATGTAGTGCACATGGGGGCATGCAGCTCTACCACACTTGATGACGAAGCTTACTTTAAGAAGAACAATTATGAATATTCCAAGAGATTGGCAAAGTGGGCGATCGAAAAAGGCGCGCCGTTTATGTATGCCTCATCAGCCGCTACTTACGGAGACGGCTCTATGGGATTTAGTGATTCGGATATGGTTACCCCCGGATTAAAGCCGCTCAATCTATATGGACAGTCTAAACAGTTATTCGACACATGGGTCTTAAAGAATAGGCTTCAGAACAGGCTTACAGGCATTAAGTTCTTCAATGTATTCGGCCCGAATGAATATCATAAAGGCGAAATGATGAGTGTAATCTGCAAAAAATTCAATGATGTAAAAGAGAAGGGCAAAATCACGCTCTTTAAGTCTTACAAGAAAGGCTTTAAGCATGGCGAGCAGAAGAGGGACTTTATATATGTCAAAGATGCCGTAGATGCAATGTATTACCTCTTTAAGAATCCCAAGATAACGGGTATTTTTAATCTCGGTACAGGTAAGGCAAGGACATGGAATGATATAGCGCGCTCTATGTTCAAGGCATTAGGTAAGAGGACACGTATAAAATATATAGAGATGCCGAGATCTTTACGGTCCAGATACCAGTATTTTACAGAGGCCAGGATGGATAAACTAAAGGCCGCGGGATACAAAAGTAAATTTCATAGCCTGGAAGAGACGGTAAAAGATTACACGAGTTATTTAAAAAAAGGAAAATTTTTATAAGGGGAGGTTTAGATTATGAATATACTCAATATGCCGGAAGTGGTAGATATAGGAATAGAGAAAGAGAAACGGCGCAGGGATTTTTATAAGAAGGTGTCAGAGGCATTCAAAGAGAAAGAGATCTCCAAGCTCTTTAAGGATCTAAGTAAGTGGGAAGAAGAGCACATAGAGAAATTCAGCAGTATAAGAAAGTCTCTCAAAGAGTCTGAGACCACTTCATCCGTACCAGGTGAGCTTGAATCCTACATAGGTACGCTTCTTGAAGAGAAGTTGTATACAGAGGTGGAACCGAAGCAATTTGCAGATAATATAAAGAAGCCCATAGATGCGATCCGGCGCGGCATAGAATTTGAAAAGGATGCAATATTATTCTTTGGAGAGATCGCGCAGTATATGGATGCAGATAGTAAGGCCATTATAGATACGCTGGTAGCCGAAGAGAAACAGCATATCGTATATCTTGCAGAGATGAAACGTAAGATCTAGTTATTTTTCAGGGGAGCAATCAAATGGCAGATGCTAAAAAACTATATCTTGATTTGATGAAGAGGTCTTTGACGAACTGGATTTACGGAGAGTATGAAACAGCCATACTCGAGCCTAAGAAGAAC
>CAYLIX010000133.1:0-4046 GCA_964383775.1 uncultured Planctomycetia bacterium | reverse complement strand
GTATCCAACTTTAAAAGATACATAGAGTTATTAAGAACAAGCCAGTGTGTACCTTCGCACATTTAGATTGTTGATGATTAATCTAGACTAATCAATAGGCAAAATGGCAATTTTGCCGTGTTCAAAATTGCATTTTTGTCTGGATTCCCAGCTGAAGTTGTAGCTAACATAGGAAATTGCAAAAATTGTTTATGGATGTTATCACAAGAAGATATCTCCCGATTATAGCCTGCTTAATAGCGCTGGCCTTATTTGCCCAACCTACCCAGCTTATTCAGCCCTCATTTGCCATTGAGGGCTTCCTTCCTGCAAAGGTGAAGGATATCTCTGATCGCGCATATGAGCCAGCAGTGATAGAACTGCTGGATGGGGCAAAAGAGTCTATTAATATTTCTATGTATAACATAAGCCTTGGTAGAAACAAGCGAAACCCTATCATGTTTCTACTATATGATTTGCTGGAAGCACGCGAAAGAGGAGTTGAGGTTACCATTTATCTTAACACACGTTTTACAGTTCTCAAGAAGAGCATTGAAAGACTTATCAAGAACCCATTTCTTAAAGAATTAAAAGCTGCTGGATGTGCAATACACTTTATTCCGAAGAGTCACAGACTTCATGATAAGCTTATAGTAGTAGATGGCAGGTATGTTGTTGAAGGAAGTACTAACTGGTCCATTTCAGCGCTAAAGAGCAATTTTGAGTCTGCCACACTAATAGATTCACCAGAGCTTGCCAAAATAAAGCTTTTAAGGCTTAAGATGCTACCGTTAACTTATAAATCCAAAGAACGGGTTCCTCCGACAGCAGCTTATTTGGAAAAGCTACCAAAGTATAGTGAGGTCCCAAAAGCTTTGATTACTGATAAAAATTATTTCTCCCGTATGGTTACAAAGCAAGATAAGCGCGCTATGGATCTTTACCTACTACTTTTAGCGTATAGCCAAGGCACAGAAAAGAAGGAGTTCTTTGTAGATCTTGAGGCTATGGGGTTAAGCTTGGGCTTACCAAGCTCATGGAGCTATACTGCATTGAGGCGGCAAGCTATAAGGAGCCTTAAGAAATTGAAGGACACTTATAATCTTCTTGATTTGAAATTTTTCTACGGCAAAGATGCCTGGGTAGAGCTTAGAGAGGTTTCTGGTGAGGTAGTAACAGTACCTAGTCAGGATATCTTAAGCAGTGAGTGTTCTGTCCCCTTAAAGCATATGATCATGATAAAGGCCCTGCTTGAATTTGAGGGGAAAGACATATATACCACATCAAAAAGGTCTCTTGCTAAACGATTTTACCTTAATCGGGCAACTGTTAGAGCAGCTTTAAAAGAGTTATTGAAAGACAAAATTACAAAGGAGTAAGCTATGTCAGAAGGCGGATTCTTAGTTAAATTTGATGGTAAAGAGATTACGCGATGTTTTGCAGTCTCTTTCGACTACGACAAGCATGAATATGTTGTAAACGAAAAGGAAAAACACGAATTGCCACTAGAGGTAACTACTATTACCATAGCAGTAGAAAAAAGATAAGGGGGTAAGCAATGGTGAAGATATTCGGGTGTTTATGGCTTGTTTTGGCTTTAATGATATGTTTAAAGCCTCAAGCAATTAAGAATTGGTTTAAGAATGGAAAACGAAAGAATATACTCCTGTTGACCTTCGGTCTTAGTTTATTGTTGATTTATGCAGGGTTTAGGTCGCAAGGGACCATAGGTAATGTATTGATAGTCTTTGGTGGTTTGGGTGTGATTAAAGCTATAGTCTTTTTAAATGCAAAGCTTTACAGTAAGATGATAAGCTGGGCTCTTGGCATGCCAGATATGTATTTTAGAATAGGCGGATGTATACATATAGCCCTAGCTATGATGCTGTTATTGCTGGGGTAAGCATAACTTAATTCTAGTCTTCCTAAAGACATTCCTGAGGAAAGGGGTTCTGATACCCATTTTATACGCTTTGTGGCTGAAGCTATATTGCTGGGCTATAGGTTATTAGAAAATAAGTAAAGAGAGCTGTATTGCATTTTCCTCTTTATCGGGTATACTTGATAAAACCCTATAAGGAGGACTATTATGAAGCGTAATAAGCTATTTATATTATTAGCTATACTATTAATCTCCTTTAGTTTCTTATTATCTCACCATAATGCAAAAGCAGGTACTTCTTCTACGGCTTCGGGTGGTACGACTTATACTCCTTCTACTACGCCCGCTAAGCCAGCACCCCATATAGTCATAGCAGTAAGCGGCAGGGTCTATGATGCTGACACTAAAAAACCCATTGCAGGTGCTTCAGTCAGTGTCTCAGGTGGAAGTTTTAATGGAAGCTCTATTACTGATATGCGAGGAAACTACACCATAACAGGCTGCCCCAGTAACCAAAGCCTTGCTATCTCTTGCAGAAGAGCAGGATATAGGGGGTACTCTTCTGTATTGCCTGGATCATCAACAAGCTTATCTCGTGATATTTCCCTTAGCAATCTTATGGGTAGCAATATAGATGCAAGAGAGCCAGGTGATTCTTCTGGAGAAGAGGCAGTAACACCAGATACAGGATACTATTCAGGCCTGGAAGATTATGAGCCTGAACCAAGGACCATAAAGAAGGTAGAGCCAGAAGATGAGAGGCTGGTACAGGCTGTTTTAGCTGGGCCTGGTGTAGATGTAGAAGTAGAGAGGTTTATAATCAACCGACTTAATGTAGACGATAATCCCGTAATATTTAGCCTAGAACCTGAGAATGAAGAATATAATGTATCCATGTCTATTAAGAACAATAGCCAGGACCCTGTAGAGCAGGTCCCGGTTACGTTTATGGTCGATGGAGAAGCTGAGTCGAATTTTACAATACCGATAATTGAAAGCGATGCCTCTGTGGGACTTGCTAGTATAATAACGCTCGCAGAAGGACGCCATGATCTGGAAGTTATAGCAGATCATCCTAGTGATATAGATGATAGTAATGATGTTATGAGAGGCATTGTTACCATTAGAGAAGGGCCAGACCCTGTAGCAGATCTATTGGTGACTGATTTTACCATTGATGGGCAAGATATAAGATTAAATCCAGTATTGCCGCAAGGGAATGGAGGGCATGATATAGCAATATCCTACAGAAACGACGGCCCCACTGGTTTGGAGAATATAGAACTGCGCATATCTGAAGAGGGTGATGGTGTGATAGAAGAAGAGCGGCCACCTCTTGCTGCTGGCGCAGATGATGAATTTAATAGAGCGGGGGTGCCTTTTGAGCTTGGTGCGCACGATCTATTGCTAGTTATGTTTGCGCGTATGGACCATGAAGACCCTGATCAGAATAATAATCTGAGAAGTGGTACCGTTACATTCGAAGAGGGTGACAGAGTAGTGCCGCCTCAAGAGGATGAGGAAGAGGATGTTGAGCCACCTCAAGAGGATGAGGAAGAGCCTGCCCAAGAAGATGAAGAGCCTGTAGAAGAGATCCCTGAGATAGATTTAGAAGTAAGGAGATTTTTCATAGATAATGTAGATGTATCGACTAATCCTGACATACCACATAAGAATGGCCAACACAGGGTAGCGCTCCATGTACTTAATAATGGCCCTGATACTGCTCGTGATGTACAGGTAATACTATGGAGAAGAGACGACGATGATATGTGGTTTGAGCAGAGGGATCTCCGTGGAGGAGAAGCATATCCATTTGATATGCTGGAGTTGGAATTTCCAGCAGGGAGGAATGATCTCTCTGTTACGGTCAGCGCTGCAGTGCCGCATAGAGAGGCAAATATGGACAATAATAGGATCCGTGGTATTGTTAACTTTAGAGAAGCACAGCCTGGTGATAATGAAATGGACCCTGACGAACGAGATGGAAGAGATGGAGAAGACCCAGACCAAATAGACCCTGATGAGGAAGATCCAGATGGACGAGATGAAGGAGACGAGGTAGACCCTGATCAAGTAGACCCAGATCAAGGAGATGGGGGAGATGGAGTAGACCCAGATCAAGGAGATGGCGGAGATGAAGTAGACCCTGATCAGGGAGATGGGGAAGAAGTAGATGGTGAGG
>CAYLIX010000132.1:852-4068 GCA_964383775.1 uncultured Planctomycetia bacterium | reverse complement strand
GAGACATTAGGCCTGATTGTAAATCCTGCAATTCATTGATGCTGAGTCCCGTATGCATGCTAAGAGCGCTGTGTTGTGCTGTGCTTAATGCGCTTAGATCAATACCTCTCATTGTATGTCTGGCATGATCCATCATAACCGAGGCACCTACTTCAGCACCACCTTCGAAATCGAAGAATTCTACAAGGTATTCGGCAGATGATGCCGGCACACCCATTGCCTGCAATAAGGACAGGTTCTTTGATTCCTTCTTCCCATATACCGCCGATACCTGGCTTCTGCAAAGCTTCGGTAACAGTTATACCAGCTTTTCCGAAAAGTTTACCGGCTAATAGTTTGAAACGGTTCCATATGATTGGGATAAATGGACCCAAGATCATGAATGCAAATATGAATTCTGGATTATTTAGAGTCGTTTCCGACATGCCCTCTAAGAAGCTTCTTTCTCCGAAGCTTGTCAGACCTACAAGGAGACTTCGATATATACCAGCTGGGGTATTTTCCATGAAGAAAGCGATTAATTCTTTAGCATTATTAATATCTAAATTGCCACCTAAGGTTCCTATTCTCCATTTTACAAAGTATATGGGTACATTTGCCCTGGCTAAAGCTATCCATGCAAATTGGAGCAATCTTCCTGTAACCGATAAGAAAGCGCCTGCTTTACCCATCATAATAGCACTTGCGAGGAATCCTTTTACAGCACCTTCAACCGTTAAGAACCCGAGGAGTGTTCTTGCTGCTTCTTGACCTTTTGCAGCTGTTTTTCCGACAATCGTTCCGAATTTTTCAAGCCCCTTAGCGAATCTTGCAGCTGCACTTGAAGTGCGGGTCATGTTCGCTCCTATATCCATAACCCTCTTAGTCAATTCGCTCCCTACCCTGCCTAATCCGCTAAGGACTACAATTGATACAACGGTTGAAATTACTAACTCAAAAATATCGCCCCAAGTATAATCTCCCATTACTTTTGTCGCAAGCCAATGATCACTATGAACCTTAAATGCATCGCCAGCAATACCTAAGGAAGCGCCTCTTATAAGAACCGCAAAGATATTGGCCATATGGTATCTGAAACCGCCTTCTTGGGCGAGTTGATTCATAACCACATGACCGCTTGTTACTTCATAACTCAAGAAACCTGTACCGAAGACATTGTCTGCTTTTCTATTGAAATACTGAGCAATGGTAGCTACAACACCAAGAAGAGCACCTATAATAGCACCTGCTACAAATCCTATAAGAGCGCCTAAGGCGTTAGCTACTATAAACCCTATAGTAACTCCTAAGCTTGCACCTATACTAGCAAATGTGCGAATAGTGTTTTCAGCACCTTCAAGAGACATGCGTTGAGCTTCCAATTTTTTGCCAATCGCAGCTTTTACTCCTAGCCAGTAAGTATCTCTAAAGGCCGTTTTAATAACACCGTAAGTACCTCCGACAAGACCACCAATCACTCTTCCAAGACCTCTTACAAAGAACTTTGTACCTGACCAATCATAGTTTCCTTTGCCTGAAAGGAGCTGATAAGCGTTGTAGCATAGATCATATAACACAGCGAAACTGCCGAATGCTGCTTGTACTAAGCCAGTAACTATATCAATTACACCAACTACAAAATTCGTTACCATCTTTCCTAGTTTTATACCAATACCCTTTAATGTGCCTGGGTCTTCGGTTATAGTGCTAGCCCAGTGTTTTGCTCCCTGGAAACCTCTTACAATAGGATTGGAATAGTATAATATTGCCATAACGTCACCTGTTGATACTGCATGTTTGAAGTCTTCCCATACACCCTCGGTATAGCTCCAGCCTTTTGCTTTTATCTCCATAAGACCTGTATCTTTATTGAGCTTCTTATACCATCCACCCTGGGCAGTCCTCTTTGTGTAGTATGTACCGTTTCCAACAGTAGTTCCTTCTTCTATAACCTTCCAGCCTCCCAGACTTGCATCAAATTTTCCTAATCGGGAAGCACCGCGATCTGACCAGTTGATTACTAACCTTGTTGTCCCATCTTCACCGTATCTGATTTCTATATGGCTCTTGTCTATAAGATTTCCTACAACAGTTCTAGATACAAGCCTGCCTGCAGAATCGAATTCATCTGTGGTTCTGGTATTATTTGCATAACGGTTATCATATGCAAGGGCGGTACTATTAGTTGTACCTCCCATATATCTTTCCGTCATTATTGTGCAAGATCCATCTGCATTATAGGTATGATAGATTCTATCTTCTATTGTCATAATTGCAATGCGACCGCTTCCAAAAAGAACCGTTCGTTTACCCTTTATCTCCTTATATGATATTCTGCCTGATCCATCGAGCTTAACATCTACAACTCTCAGCTCATCACTACCTAGCAGATCTCCACCTAGAGAGAAATAAGTAATAGTGGCTTTATCGCCTTTGTCTTTGAGTGAACCATCTGGTGACATCCTTACAAAGCCTCTGCCGGTGGGGTTACCGTCTGCATCATAGTTATTAGGTAAGCTAACATCTCCTTCTACTGCTAACACCTTTCCATCGAGGAAGAGGAATCGTGTACCCTCTTGCTTTATGAGTGTGCTTGCAAGGGCTACCAGTGTAAGATCGGCACCCTCTTCTATAACCAGGTTATTGTAGCTTCCTATTAAAGCGAGCTTCAACACGCCCTCTTCTACTTCCACAAGCATGGTTTCGCCACTTGTAAGATCTGCATCTATGCTTAATATGAGGTTACCAGTAGCATCGCTAACTATTAGAATTGTGGCTTTTTCACCTTCTTTAAGGGTACCTTCTATGAGATTCCATAACGGTACGGTTGTGCCATTTGGGGATTTTGCTTCTACAAGTGCTCCGCGTATCTTCTTATCATCGGACTCGAATCCTTTGCCAAGTACTCCTTTAAAGTGGTCTTTTGTAAGTGCAAGGAATGCCGCATCTATATCTTCTTTTTTCGTTGTATCAATAACTTCAGTAACAGTTCCTGATACATCCCCTCTTGAGCCCAGTTTCAGCGTACGCTTATCTTGTTTATATGTCTCGTGACGTTTATATTCACCTGTTAAGGTATTGGCAACGATAGTAAATGTACCGTCAGCATTCTCCATATACAATAAGAGGAATGAGCCCTTACCATCTACATCTACACGTCTACCACTCACATTGCTGTTCGGGTCATCGGGAATAAAATAGGTACCTTCTTTCGGCAATAGCTTCTTAACAAGTTTC
>CAYLIX010000132.1:0-842 GCA_964383775.1 uncultured Planctomycetia bacterium | reverse complement strand
GTCTGTACCTTCGCCCACAATTCTTCCGAAGATTTCTTGCCACTTACCTTTTACTTTTTTGCCATCAGGTAACTCACCAGTAACTGCTCCTCCATCCCTGAAATTAATGCTACCTTTAAAGTCCCTACCTGATATAGAACAGATAATCCTCTTAATGCTTCCGTCAGCATTCTCTCTTTGGAGTATGAGTTCAGTACTGGAGGTGCCATCATCGTATGTAACATTAGTAATTTTTCCGGCTAACTTACCGTCATCAGATCGGAAGTACTTTCCGTCTCCCTGCAAGAAAGCTGCTGCGAGTCTCTTAAGTAATGCATTTGCACCTCCATTAAGCGTTGTATTAGAGATTGTCGTCCATCTACCGCTTACTCTGGTTCCGTTTTCATTAACCGTACCTACTCCGCTATCTCTTATATCAGCACTACCTACGAATGTGCTTCCATCCGCAGAAGTAACTATTCGCTTCATGGTACCATCTGCATTCTTGGAGTATAATACAAGTAGTGACCCGGTTGTGCCGTCATCAAGGGTAACGCTTTCTATTTTTCCGTTTATTTTACCGTCATTAGATAAGAACCATGAACCTGCGCTCAAGAATATTGAGTTACTAAATAATGCATCTTTTAGTTCTTGACCAATACCAGCTGCCAGGTCCTCTGCAAGAACTGTTACGAATTTACCTTCTACCTCTGTACCAATATTGTCTATTCTTGCCTTTCCCTCTCCACCAAGAACCCTTGTCTGCCTGGCTGTAAATGTTCCATCTTCACCAACAACCAGAACGGTCATCTTATCTCCGACATTCTTAAGGGATCCCATCGTCAGAACATATTTTGATACTT
>CAYLIX010000131.1:0-4084 GCA_964383775.1 uncultured Planctomycetia bacterium | reverse complement strand
TAAAAAATCGATAGAGAAGAGTGACACGCCATTTACACCAGCCATAACGCTCACTATAGGGCTTAAGAAGGCATGTGAGAAGATTAATTCAAAAGGCATAGACGCTGTCTTAAAGAACTGCAAAGAGATGGCGGATAAGCTAAAGCACGCAGCCAAAGAGATGCACCTTGAGACCTTCTCTAAATCGCCGTCCAATGCAGTTACAGCCTTAAGCGCGCCCGAAGGGAAAGATGCATCATTGCTGATAAAGGCCCTAAAAGGAGAAGGCATTACAGTGGCAGGCGGCCAGGGAGACTTAAAAGGAAAGATCATAAGGATCGCCCATATGGGCGGTATCACTATGACCGATATAGACAGGACGATAGAGGCACTGAAGAAGGCGCTGAAAGCAATATAGGAGACGACCACATGGCAATAAAGATACTCGTTAGCGACCCAATGGCAGAGGCGGGGCTTAAGATCCTGCAGAACGAGAGAAGCTTCAGGGTAGATGTGAAGCCCAAGCTTCCTCCCCAAGAGCTAAAAAAGATTATCAAAGATTACGATGCCATATTGATACGAAGCGGCACAAAATTAACCGCTGATATACTGGAGGCCTCGAATCTTAAGATAATAGGCAGGGCAGGTGTAGGACTCGATAATGTAGATCTACCCACAGCCACCAAAAAAGGGATAATAGTAGTAAATGCGCCAGCCGGTAATACTATATCTACTGCAGAGCATACTATGAGCCTCATAATGGCCATTGCAAGGAATATACCGCAGGCAAATAGGTCTATGAAGGAAGGTAAGTGGGACAGGAAGAAGTTTATGGGTGTAGAGTTATATGGGAAGACACTGGGAATAATAGGCCTTGGGCGTATAGGCGCAGAGGTTGCAGCAAGGGCCCTTAGCTTCAAGATGAATATCATCGCGTATGACCCATACCTTTCTGTAGATATAGCGAAGAAGCTTAAGGTCGAGCTCAGAGACTTTGAAGATCTGCTTAAAGAAGCAGATTATATAACAGTCCACACGCCAATTACAGATAAGACCAAGCATCTTATAGGTGAAAAAGAATTTAAGATAATGAAGTATGGTGTGCGCATAGTAAACGCGGCCAGAGGCGGTATACTAGATGAAGAGGCCCTCTTTAAAGCCATGGAGAGCGGCAAGGTAGCAGGTGCTGCCTTGGACGTATTTGAGAAGGAGCCACCGACTGAAAGCCCGATCCTTAAACTCGATAATCTTATTGCTACGCCGCATCTCGGCGCATCTACAGAAGAGGCGCAGGTAAACGTGGCCATAGATATAGCGGAGACTGTGCGTGATGCGCTCCTGGATAAAGGGATCAAGAATGCGATCAATCTTCCGACGGTAGGGCCTGAAGAGCTCAAGAGTATAAAGCCTTATATTACCCTTGCTGAGAAGATGGGTTCTATGCATGCGCAGCTTATAAAAGGGCATATAAAAGAGGTCTATGTTCGATACATAGGGGATATAGCGGGATTAAAGGTAGAGCCTATAACCGCTGCATTGCTTAAAGGGATGCTCATGCCAATACTCCAGGAGACAGTAAACTATGTAAATGCCCCCCTGATAGCAAAAGACCGCGGCATGAGTATAATAGAGGCAAAGGCGGGCGAGATAGAGGACTTTGCAAGTCTAATATGGGTAAGGATAAAGTCTGACAAGGAGACATGCGCCATAGCAGGTACCATAATATTAAAGTCAGAGCCGCGGATCGTAAAGATAGATGATTTCTATGTCGAAGCCGAGCCTGAAGGATATATGCTTGTAATATACAATAAAGATGTACCAGGCATTATAGGGGAAGTAGGAAGTATCCTCGGAGAGAATAGAATAAATATTGCAGCGATGTCTTTTGGAAGAGAGAAGCCAGGCGGCAAGGCTATAACCATGTTAAATGTAGACTGCGAAGTACCAAAGAAAGTACTGGAAAAGATTAAGAATGCAAAGAATATAACCGATGTCACGATGATCCATCTGTGATATCTGGAGGGTAATATGCAAAAAAAGAAGAGTAAGAAGAAAAAGAACAAAATTTATATAGTCGATGTTACTAACAGAGATGGTGTCCAGACCTCTAAGCTGGGGCTTGCAAAGCTTCAAAAGACCATGCTCAATATGTATCTTAATGAGATGGGTGTCTATCAGAGCGAGTTTGGGTTTCCAGTGACGCGCCATGAGACCAATTATCTCAATGCCAATCTTGAACTTGCCAGAATGGGTGAGCTTCGCCCTATAGTATTGAGTGGATGGGTAAGGGCGATAACCGGTGATGTAAGAAAGGCGCTCAAGCTTACAAAGGTAAAGCACTTGAACCTTTCCATATCTACGTCTGAGCAGATGACCCGCGGCAAATTTCAGGGGAGGAAGACGAGAAGCGATATCCTGAAGATGATGACTGATGCTGCAGCACTGGCTAAGAAACGAGGCATAAAGACCCTGGGGATAAATGCAGAGGATGCCTCGCGCACAGACGATAAATTCCTTATAAAATTTGCCAAGGCAGCGCGTGATCATGGCGCAGACAGGATTCGTTATTGTGATACCCTGGGGTATGACGACCCGTTTACTATCTATAAGAGGATTAGGCACCTTGCAAATGAGGTCAAGATACCGATAGAGATACATTGCCATAATGACCTTGGTATGGTCGTGGCATGCAGCGTGGCAGGGGCAAAGGCCGCCATAGACGGTGGCGTAGATGCCTATATAAATACTACGGTAAATGGTATGGGCGAGCGTGCAGGAAATGCGGATTTAGTAAGCGTAATACTCGCCATAAAATATTCGAGCGGTTTTGAAGGAAGATACCAGCTTGATGAAGGGATAAAGCTTAAGAATGCATGGAAACTCTCACAGTATGCATCCTATGCATTCGGCGTACCCATACCGATAAACCAGGTGGCTGTAGGCGAGAATGCCTTTGCCCATGAATCCGGTATACACGCAGACGGCGCCCTTAAAGACAGGCGCAACTATGAGCTCTATGATTTTGAAGAGCTTGGAAGAGGTGAGCCTGAGATCGTTGAGACCGGCAGAAAGATCACGGCCGGTGAATATAGCGGTATCAAGGGCTTCAGAAATGTGTATGAGAGACTTGAGGTAAAATTTAAGAATGACGAAGAGGCCACTAAGATACTGGAGCTCGTTAGATATGCAAATGTCCATACGCAAAAACCCCTTACTGAAGATGAGCTCAACTTTATTGCCAAATATCCGGGTATTGCAAAGAAGATATTTACGATGGAGCCATGAAGGTAATATTCAGTGTAGTCTTGATCGTGGTATTGATCTCATCAGTATCCTTTGCGCAGGAAGAAGGAGAAGGGCCTTTAGCGGATCTTACGACTGATGAGCTTGCAGATATGATAGAATCCCGGTTAGCAGGTAGAAGCGAAGTGATTAAATTTATACCGGGTTTAACTATTTTAGAGGATATAGATGGCCAGCCCTATTATAAATATACTACAGTCGATGGGAAGACGGAAGAGTTAGGGGAGCTGGACAAGAAGACCCTGGAGATGATATTCTTAAAAGTGACAAATGAGATGAACCGGCTCAATAATGAAAGGCTGCAACTTCAGCTTAAGCAGATGAGGCAGGCGCAACATGGTGTACCCAAACCCCCGCCTCAGCCGCCAAAGGCATATACGCCACCGCAGATCCCACAACCGCCCAAGGTCTATACCCCACCCAATATTCCGCAGCCGCCTGCAAGGAGAAATAATCAATGAATGTAGTCTTAGTTGGTGCTCAATGGGGTGATGAAGGCAAGGGCAAGATAATCGACATACTATCTGAAAAGGCAGACTATATTGTAAGGTATCAAGGTGGAAATAACGCCGGCCATACTATAGTAGTAAATAATAGAGAGTTTATCCTACATCTTATACCTTCAGGGATCCTACATAAAGGAAAGATGTGCATCATAGGAAATGGTGTTGTAGTAGACCCTGAGGCCCTCATAATGGAGATAAACCACCTTAAGAAGCACAAGATAGATGTGGATAATCACCTCCTTATAAGTGATAGGGTCCACATAATCTTTCCTTATCACAGACTCCTCGACAGCTTA
>CAYLIX010000130.1:0-4088 GCA_964383775.1 uncultured Planctomycetia bacterium | reverse complement strand
CCGGCTTCGTGTCTTAATTCATGTGATACACCTACTGCCAGGACTTCTACTTGTTCTTCATTGGTAAGACCATTCATTATATGATCAAATACACTTTGGCTGATAAATATTAAATGGTTTGCTTGGTGGTCTCCGAAGGGTGAGGGTGAGGAGTCTGCGAGGGCTAACGTATATGTTGCAGAAGTGTCTAATCCTCTTAAGCTATCTGGCCCTCTAATACGTATAGATTCTCTGATAAACTCTTGCACCGTCATACCGCGTGCTTCAAGAATTGGCATAATGCTACTATAAAGCCTTGCATCTAGGTTTACTCGTACTCTACCTCTTAATCGACCTACGCCGCGCAAGTTTACATCGAATTTTACTGTCTCAGGATCCCGGTCTATCGCATCTCTAATAGCATCGGGATCGGTTTCACCATTTCTTGTAAAATCATGACTATAAGCCATGCTACCGTCACTATTTTCTACACTAGCTCTTATATTTAACTGTTGCAGGGCTATCCCTGACGAGCTATCCGGAGGCAGATCATATCCGCCTCTGTCCATATCCCGCTCTCTTCTTTTTACTAGGCTTCTATCTATACGTCTTTTAAAGAAATCCTTTATTCGGCCAACTAGCCATAGCGCACCCAATGCAACAAGAACCGTCTTAGTCCAATCAAGTGCGTTAAGTCTGTACTTATCAAGTCTTGGCTTTAGGCTAGTCTGAAGATATCGCATCGGACCTCTATCCTCTTTCAATACGCCTCTTTCCTGATACCCTGAAGTAACCTCTTCTTTTATTTCAGAAAGTCTACGTCTCTCTTCTGCTAGATCACGAGCTTCGGCAGCTTTTTGTGCAATTCTTTCCCATCTTCCAACTTCGCTAACCGCATCTTCCATTTCTTTTCTAGCGTCTTCAAAAGCCTCTTCAGCTCCTCTGTGGGCCTCTTCTGCTTTTTGTCTCTGAGTAGTTGCATCTTCTAGTTGTTGGTTAGCATTACCAACGTGTTCTTCGGCTCTCATATATCTAATAATAGCATCGGCTAATGCTTGACTTGCTTGTGCCCACTCTTCCTTTTTCTTATCGGCAAAGTTTTCTGCAAAAAACTTATCTACTTTTGTTCTAATTTCGTTTTCTCGGGCTCTTTCAGTAATACCTATCCTACTTAAATTAAACGAGACCACTACCCTGCTAAGAGGGCTCATAGGTCTTAGGCTTATCTGCACCAACCCTCCAAATAGATGCGCATCAGTAGTAAGCGGGTTGTGTATCCAAAACCAGAGGTCTTCATTTGGTATAAGATATAAAAGTCCTTCTACTGCCTCATACTTAACACTGCTATACCATTTGCCTGGCCAGGGAGTCGATCCTCCATATGGGCTTATTCCACCTTCACGGCTACCACCTACAACAGCCAACCCAAGATCTAAATCGTCATCTGCGAATGGGTTTACCCATCTATCCCAAGGATATACCATATCAAAGTATGTTGCTCTCTTAGCCAACCCTGCTTCTCTAAGTGCTGCATCAGCTTCTCTTACGCCATACTGGCTTCTTAATTCATTAATCTTGGCCTTCCACATCCCTTCACTCATTCTGGCAACGGTTACCAAACTATCTGTAATTCCTTCCTGCGCGCTACTTACACCTTCTTCTGCTTCTCGTAGACCATCAGTAGCTTCGTCTGCATTTCTATCTGCTGTCCTCAAGCCTTCGTTTCTCTGGCGTAGTGTATCTTCAGCTAATTTAAGTCCTTTTGCTGCACGAGCCACTCTTTCTTTTGCTTCTTCGTGGTTTCGTTTAGCATAATCATGCGCAAATACTGCTGCCTCCTCTACCGGCGTTACTCCTTCTCTAGGTTCAAGATTGAGCGTGACTGGCTGTGCGCCTCGCACATTCTCTAGCGCTTCTTGGTCTGCAGCTATCTCTCCTTCGAGTAGAGCCTTCTCGGCTTGAAGTGTTTCTGCTCTAGCACTAAGTGCAGCCGCCCTTCTCCTAGCTTCTCCTACTCTATCTAGATCCTCAGGCTTTATAGTTCTAGAGGACGGTTTGCCTGTTTGCTGTCTTTTTGGCGTCATCTTTTGTGCCTGTTTTGCCAGGGTTTCTATATTCCTCTGCTGCCATTTAAGATTAGCTATAAGTTCATCAAGCTCTTTTTTCTTTTCTTTTAATTTATCCCTAAACTCTATACCAAGACCTACTGACCTTGTGAGGAGACCACCAATGCCCGAGAGGCTTATACCTTTTTTCGCTATGCCTTTCTGCTCAAGCGCTTTTGATATATCCTCTATTCCTTTTCTAAGACTCTGTTGTATCTTTACCAATATTGCCAACTTCTCTTCCATGGTGAAATTATCATCCCCTATCAACTCAAACGCATATTCTTTTAGACCGCCCTTACCGTCTTGGCCCTCTACAGCTACCCTAAACTCCTCAAGACCCTCTGCAGTAATATCTCTTGATTTTCCTATCCTTAGATCAAGCCTCCTTAATCTACCTTTCTTTACCAATTCGGCTGTTTCGCTTGAGATCTCAACGGCTGTATCGGCAAAGTTTTGTATATTCAGCATAATTCTTTCGAGAATCTCTTCAAACCTTTCCTGGTCTGTTATAGTTCCATGCATATCTGAAAGAGGCATGTTTGAAGCCCTGCTCAGCGCTTCTAATAAACCTTGTGCGGTACTAGCATGTATGAAGACTCCTTCTAGACGCCTACCTTCTGCGTTGGATTGATCCAATATGCCTCTTATTACAGATGGTATCCTCCCCTCCTCCCCGTTCAATGTTAGATTAGGGCTAACATGACCTGCGGTCTCTACTCCTAAAAGATGAGGGTTATTTCCGTAACCTTCGCTCACTGACATAACAGAATCAGGGCCTGTGGCATTATCCCTATAGCTCATCACAGCAGGTAAACCTCTACCTTGATGTGGTTTATACCCTTTAACATTTGTATACCAGAATCCCTCAAAGACCGCCAGATTAAAACCTTTGCGCTTCTTTGCTTTCTCTTGAGCTTTTGCCCCCTGCGGACCTTTTGCTCCTGGTAAACCTATCGGTCCTTTGGCTCGTTCAACCCATTTTTGTACCTTTGTACGAAGATCTATATACTTAGGCATATATTTTTCTGCTCTCGCATCATCACTCAACGCAGGGTCTACCTTCATTCCTTTAAGACCGCCCAGTTCTGCATCGAGTGCTACTTCCTCAACTTCAAACCCTGCTTCTCTTAAAAGTTTCATGTAATCTACTAAGCCTCGTACTCTGCCTCCAACTAATTTTTGTTGTACATAAGCAACTAATCCTCGTCTAGGTATCTTAACGGATTTATCCCTATACCCATTAAAATATCTATCGGCTGCCTTATGATCTAGGATCCAGCTCGGGTCCCCTGTTATAAATTTTACTTTTATTCCGTTTGCATTTGCAGCCGCTATGATCTGCATCATATGTAGTAACGATTCGCCTCCACGCACCAAGTGATCACTGCAAACCCAGACTTCTTTAAGCCCGCTTAAACCTAACGCAGCAAAATATCTATATGGATCATGGATATTAACCGAATCCCATATAACACCACTCAATGAAACTTCTTCGCCAAGAGCCATCATCTCATTGCCCGATTTGGCCATTCTTTGTCCTATACCATTGAGATCTTGCCTTAGGTCGTTAGCTTCTCTTTGGTTTCGTTCGATTTCGTCTCTGAGTATATCGAGTCTGCTTTGTTTTTCACCCAATGATCTTTCAAGCTCCCTTGGCTGTGCACCGGCCAAAGTAACAGTAACCGGTTGACCCGTAAGATCGGCAAGCATTTGGGCTGTGTCATGTATTAGTCTTCCTAAACGCATCAATCCCCACGCTAGTTTTTCCCTGGCTACTTCATTATCCACTTGCGAAACCATATTATTATAACGTTCATATAAACGCTTCTCTTGCTCTAGGACCTTTTTCAAAGCAGGAATTGCTGTTTGAGGTGGGACTTTTTTGACATATCCTTCCCATCGCTCTCTAATGACCCTATAATCATCCATCATATCCTGATAATTATCACCATATCCATCATTATCCGTCAACGAAATCTTGATTGGGAGTTGAAACTGCTC
>CAYLIX010000129.1:0-4107 GCA_964383775.1 uncultured Planctomycetia bacterium | reverse complement strand
TAAGAGACGGCATAGAAGACCTATTGAATGATGTTGCTCCAGTCAGAGAAGGCCTGGAATCCAGATATGGAGCGCAGGGAAGACCACTCGCACTATTATCAGCCTGGCTGCATGATATAGGTTATGGACCTCTCTATGCTGCAGAAGGTGAATTAAAGAAGCATTTTGACGAGTTTAACAAAGGGCTGGATGCAAATGGCCTGGCAAGAGTAAAACTTGGTAAGGGTTATCATGCAAGATTGAGCGAACGTCTCATGGATGCAGATATTGTGAGGGTAGAGACAGATAGAATGGTATCTATAAATAGCCTTGTAAGCAGTATATTCTCTAAAGAAAGCGATGCAAGTGTAGGTATAGATAAAGCAGAGGAGCTGGCAGAGGCCATACTATTACACGGAGCAGATAAGAAAGAGATACTATTTGATGGCATACCAGGCACAGGCAAAAATGCATATACAGAGGCTAGTGATGCAGACAAGCCATTGCTCCTTTGTGTGCGGGCAGAGGACAATACAGATATACAGGCATCCTTAAGATTTCACGGATATCAGGATAGCCTATGGTTTTTGGAGCTATTAAGGGAGCTGGCATTGGAAGAAGGCGTGGATATATTTACCTTATCTGATGATGAACTTGCCCAGCGAAATAATAGTATAAAGGAGGAATTTGAGAGGCGGCTTGACCTGGGGGATTTAAATAATTCAGTACCTTTCAGGCATAGAGTAGCGCAACTTATGCTGCAGCGCGGCTTAAGCGAGGAGATTGCGAAAAGCGAGGCAGAGAATGAACTTGCCATTATTATCGATAATCTTAACAGGTTTGATGAGACCAATTTTGAGCACTTTGCAGGCTGTGTTGCCATCTTAGCACATGATAGGAGCTTTAGAGATGGAGCATATCGCTTCAATGTGTCACTCTCCAAGAGCAAGCTTAATCAACTGCCTGATACAGACCTGGCATTGACACAAGTCAAAAGAACAGAAGAGGCATTTGAAAGCCTGACAGTTGCCAAAAGAAGAATAGAGGTTACCACAGAAGATGTTGATGATCTGCAACTGGATGCCGGTAGATTTCTTGAGGGAGTTGACAGCGATAAAGCGCCTGATGCAGAGCTTGCTGAGAAGGCATTTGATCTATGTCAGAGGCGGACCAACAAATACCTGTCGTTCTTAAATACAGATATGTGGAACACTCTTCTATCTAAGAAGGGAGTTAAGATTGTCAGGAATAACGATTTAAGAAAGAGCCAGGATGGCGATGAGCTTATGCTCATAATGGAAGGGCAGGAAGTAGACGGGGATAGCCCATATGATGATGCAATATACTTTGTGCTCGAAGGTAATTTTATTGCCTATGCGCAAGAGACAGGTCGTCAGTATGGATATCTGGCACCCGGTGATGTAATAGGCGAGATAGGGCCAATCCTGGGGACGCGTACCGCCTCAGTAGCAACTAGATACGCAGGCGAACCCGTAGAAGTAGTAAAGATACCCATTAATATATATAGAGAGCTAATGAGGACATATCCTACACTTGCAGATAGCCTTGCAGAGATAGCAGCAGAGCGAATGGCAAAGGATAAGACAGAGCAGGCAAGAGACAGTGATCTAAGGGCAATGTATGGCCGTATACTCCGCTGGATAACCAATGCAAGGGATAGTATAGGGCCTATCTTTAATAGGTTAGCAGGCAGTACCATAGAACCATATGAGATAGATAAGATCACAGAGGTATTAAAGTCGCAGAACCCGCTTGGCGATATACTAAATGAACATATACAAGCAGGGGATACGATAGCAGTCTTAGAAGTGCCTGGCGTAGCAACGAGTGGGAAATTCGGCATAAAGCAGCTGAATGACAGGCTGGGATACGAGCTCAGCACACGTCTTATTGAAAAGAGGAGAGAGATAGTAAAGAGGCTTATGCTGGAGCAGGGCCTGGTAGAAGATGTGAGTGAAGGATTGATCTACAGCACATATAAAGAGGATGTTTATGCTATAAAGGCAGGTATAGAAGACGCGGAAATAAGATTACAGAGAGTACGCGCAGGCGTGATAGATGAAATAAGCCAGCTCCTATTAAGTGAAGGAGATATATATAGGGGCGCATTGATAAGAAATGGAGTGGATATAAGAGATCTGCAGGGAGATTTGTATGAACTACGCCTTGGAATGAGCGCTGTGAAAGACGCAGGCGACATAGAAGAGAATAGGCTTGCAGCAGATATAGAGGCGCATGTTGCTGCAGCAATGGAACCCTTTACAGAAATACCGGTATTTGAGAGAAGCACATATAGAAAGTCTGTAGAAGAGATAGGCCAGCTGCGTGAACGCCTAATAAATAATTGCAAGGATATATTTGAAGAAGATAGAGGAAATTATTACCTTAAGCAGGAGATAACAGGATATTTAAGGACTCTTACAAAATGGGATGATCTACCAGCCAGAATAAGGAAATCTTTCGGAACCGTAGGAGCAAACGCAAACTATGCGCTTGCGCAAGACTATGTTGACCGCTTAATGATACAGGACTATATAGTAAAGTGGCAGCCTGATTTTGAAGATGCCAAGGAGCGTGCATCAAAGATCAAGATAGCCATTGCAGGACTTAGATCTATGAAGGAGAGAATAGGGGAAAAGAAGAAAGAAGGAGAAGAGTATATAATCACAAAGGACGACGAAGAGCTATTACAAGAAGCGCAATATTATATAACGAGTGAGTCTAAGAGGCCTACAGCAGAATCTGAGTTTGCGTTTCATGCGCGAGGCCCTCCTATGGATAATCCCATCTATATCGGGCTCGATGTAAAGAATATGGGACTTATGAATAAGAAGGAAAATGAAATAGAGCTGCAGGAGATAGAAAGATTGATCGCTTCGGATGACTGGGATGGCGTAAATAGAGTTATGCGCAGCGCTGCTGCAGGGGTAACTGAAAGATTTCACAATATGCTCGGTATGATCGAAGGGGCACTGGAGGAATCGGGAGTAAGCAAGTCAGATTATACGCTACTTATGGGCGGTGATGAAGTTACGATCATCATTGATGAAAGAAATATGCCTAAAGATTTTTCAACCGAAGACTTTATATTTAACACAAAGCAGATGATAGCTGATGGTACAGATATTCGCATGCCTATAAGGGCGTGCATATCAAAAGTTACAAGTACACTCCGTAAAGAGTTTGAGACACGCGGCAAGGTTTACATGAATAGGCTTGCCCATGCCAAGGCCCTCTTAAATCTTGATGAAGGTACTGCCATATTAAAGGCATTGGAGAAGATGGGTGGTGAATTTGCAGAGATGATAGTAGTGCAGGAGATGTATGCTAATGAGATTGTATGGATAGTAAAGGAAGATGGCAAGAGAGAGTTCTTAGCAGAGCTTGAGATATCCGAAGATCAAGAACCCACCCTTAAGCTGGCAGAACTTATCAAAGTATATGGCGAAGACGTAAGAGGCTTCATTAGAGTGCCGAGGCCTATCCCAATATCAATATCAAGTTCTGCACGAAAAAGAGATGCCAAAGAGCCTGAATCAAAAGGCATAACCCCAGAAGCAGTTGTAACCAAAGGCGCAGAAGCACTTCTCATAGGATGGCTATTAAAGCAGTCCATGGGGCCTGCTGAGGCACAGACGCTCTCTGAAGCAGCAGCGGTTGCGGGGGTGAATTGGTCGTTGGTTGTGAGCGCTGTAATAGGCTTGCGAATCGTTGTGGCCATAAGCACGGCGCTGAGGGATAAGGAAAGGCTGGATGAGGTAGAGGCAAGATGGCTCGATAGTTTTAAAAGAGAAGAGCTTATACCAAATTGGCTTGGTACGCATGGGTTGCCGCAGGACGCAGACGAGCTTAACTCTTGGACAAGAGACGATATTATTGAATGGGCTGTGGGGATACTGAATGATGTAGAAGGCATAAGTAAAGATGTAGACGAGATGTATATGCGTCAAGGAGGACATATTGATATGGCGCATAACTGCCTTAATTTTTTAATAAGCCTGAAAGATGAAACTATTCAAGATAGAGTAATTGAAGTGCTACAACAGGATGTTTCAGGCAAAGATTGGGAGCAGAAACTCTATCACTTGTTAGCACCTCAACAAAGAA
>CAYLIX010000128.1:0-4124 GCA_964383775.1 uncultured Planctomycetia bacterium | reverse complement strand
GACAGGCATTGAACTTACTATTATCACAGAGGAAGGCATATCCTTTAAGGGCAAGATAAGCGCTGATGGCAAAGTAGATACTGCCTATGCTATTGGTGAGACTATGAGGGGTATATCTACTTATGTAGACATAACAAAGATAGTAACGAATGATGCTGGTGATATAAGAGAGAATTATGCCCAAGTGAGGAGTTCTGCAATAGCACTGATAAATAATACAGAGGCGCTCGACTTATCATTTGTGACTGAGCTATCCAGCTTTATGCAGGAACATGGCATAGATACATTGAGCGGACAGTTTGCTTCCGGCGGGGTCACAAACTTCACTGCCACGAGATACGACACAACCTATGTTACAGTAGGCTTGCATAAGCCATTTGCTCAAGGCGTAAAAGAGCATACATTTACCTTAAGAGACGGAGAGACTGTAAAGGCAGATGTAAAGCAGGCCTCAAGCGTGCACTTTATTACAAATGACCCATATGCAGATGCGCAAGACCCTGTAAGGACTGGCATTGCTACGATCACAAGGGGCGATGAAGTGCTTGGCAATGTGCAGATGCAGCTTACATCAACGGGCGATCTTATAGGCAGCTCTTCAATGGCAGATATATCAGATAATCAAGCCTTTAATGTAAGTGTTGATGCAGCTGGTAATCTTACACTCAATATATTCAATTATAGAGATGTTACACAAAAGGCACAGAGCCTGACAGTATCTGGTATTGAACAGGGAATAGATTGTAAGGTTACAAGAGAGTATGTAATAGAGTCGACTGACCCAGCAATAGACGGATCAGTAGGCGCAACAGCAGATATTACATTTGGCAATATATCACTCAAAGGCGTTGCTGTGAGGATGTCAAGTGATGGCACTGTCCTAGGATTGGTAAATGCAGCAGTATTGGACAACGGTACTACCTTAGGATTTAATTACAAGGGATTAAGACAAGATAAGGATCTTAGCGATGCACTCTTTAGCTTTGATACTGCAGATGGAAAGACCACAGTCATTATAAGGCAGGCCCTTGGAAAGTTTGAATTCAGCAAAGGCGAAGCAACCTTGCGTGGCAGCAGGTTCCTGACCCATGGCGGAGTTAATGACAGCAAGATCATGTATGCAGCCAATGAGCTTATTATAGGCACTGTTACTATGCGTGGGCAAGCAATCGCATTTGTAAACAAGGGCGAAGGCCTTGAATCATTCAGCTTCCATTTAACTGAAGATGCTAAATTCAAGGGCGTCACTCTTAAGACCGGTTCATTCATATCCGGAGAGATAAGGGGTGATGAGAGGATCACAAAGCTCAATGTATACGCGTTTAAGAAATCCGGCGCTATAAATGGCAACATGAGTGATATAAGGAGCGCGCTTGAGTCTTTATTGGGAAGAGAACTTGGTGAAGATGAGAAGTTTGAATTGCAGGGCGCAAAGGGAGAGGGAGTCGAGGATGAGAGCGTATCTGTAGAGTATTCAAGGTTTGGCATAGTTGCAGGCAGCAGCGAAGGAAAAGACCTCATCCTCTTTAAGTCCATGGCTATAGCAGGCAGGACATTTGAAGGCCAGGGAGGCATGATCATAGATAATAATGATAAGCTCTCCACCTTTAACTTCTACTTTGCACAGGGGCAGACTTTTGGCCTGAGGCTTCTTGATAATAACCAGAACCTATTGATAGATTCCAATTACTCCCTCAATAATATCGGACTCATTGGGGCTGTCGATAGTGTAGGGCGCGTTATTGAGGCATCTACCACACTCAAGTTTGAGTCTGGATCAGGGAAGAGAGAGGTAAGCTTTACATCAGATAATATTGGGGCACTTGATAGAGGTGATATAGCTGCAAAGATATCAGGCCTTGCAGAAGGCAGTGATGATGAATTTGCAAAGGCATTCTTTGGAGTATTTGGTAAAGAGGATATATTGAACTTGTTTAATATTACGAGCACTGGCATGCAGATCAAGGGGCTTGAGTCCAGCTTCCAGATAGGTATAAATCCAAAGAACAAGACCCAGATAGTTATGCTCAAAATCCAGAACCAGGGGATATACTCATATGACACAAAGAGCGGCAGATTCGTAGAGCGTAAAGTAGACCTTGTTTCCGACGGAGATAAGATAGCCCTTATAAAAGGATTGCCAGGCCATGAAGGCGGGCTCAAGTTAATGAACGCGGTCTTACGAATAGAGAATGGCGAATCTTTGAGTAAATTCCAGCAGGACTTTGTCAAGCAGATCGCCATGTCATATGGTATCCTCACCCCTGAAAAGATCGCAGCTGCAAGAAATGGTAAAGGATTATTTAAGCAGGATAATACATTCTACGCTGCAGTAGAGAGCTCAGACGATGGTAAATATATTGCCTATGCCAAGGATAGCAAGATCTTTATATCAGACTCAAGCCAGGCAAGATATACAGAGGTGAGTGGATTTGACAATCTCGTAGCAAGTACAATAAATTATGAAGATGGTAACCTATTCCGCCATGAACTAAAGACCGAAGGCCTTACACTGAGAGGTGTAAGGGCAGGTACTGCATTAAAGCTTGCCAAGAGTATGGGCTTTATAACCCACACGCATATAGTAAAAGAGTCTGGTAGGATAACAGGCGGATTCGACCTCTTTAATACAGCAGATGATAGATACGCTATATCAGTCAATAGCCAAGATGGCATGGTAATACATAGAAGCTTTGCCCAGGAAGAGTATATGGCTGCAGAGGCTGAAGCGCTTAAGATATTTGATATTGCAAAGACGACTACAATGAAACTTGAAGGGGAATGGGATGGCAATGCTGTAAATCTCTATGCAGCAAAGCTCAATATATTACTTGATGAGAAGAATACACTGAGGATATATGACCCGGATAGCCCTGCTGATAACTTTATAGCCTACATAGGAGATGAGTATATAGAAGGTCAGGATAGGGGTAGGCCAATATTGGCAGTGCATAAGAGGAATGAAATCTCATTGACAAACCTATATAAGCTCTATAGCTTTGCTGGAAGAGAGATTATAAGAGAGGTAATACCTATTGGCCAGGCAGGCGCAGGTATGCTTAAGATCTACACTGCAAATGAAGTAGCCTTATCTGAAGCAGCAAATTATTTAGCAGATACTGCTAGATTCCAGAAGAGCCCAGCAATCCTAAATAGCATGAGAGATGCAGCCTCTAAGCTCGCAGGCCAGGAAGGAATTATGTTTAAGGTCTTTGAAGCGAATGATGGCCGCGCAGTAAGAGTAGAAATAACAGGCCTCACAACCAATGCATTGAACTTAATGGATACAAGACTTGCCAATGTAGTAGGTAAATTCGAAATAGATGAAGCCAAGGCCCCTATCTTTAGTGTAATCCTATCACCATTAACAGGTGCTGTATCCAGCATAACCTATGGCACTCAAAACGCTGGTATAGATCTTGTAAAGGGCACATTCATAATATCGAAAGCAGGTATCTTTGATAAGCTCTATTCATTAAAGGGCGAGGTATTGGCAGAGTATAAGTTTGTTGAAGGCTTTGATGAGCTAAGATCCATGATGAGCCCTGCATTACAGGCAATAATCGCAGACTTCTCAGGGCAGCCTGGTTATTACAGGATAGAGTCAAAGGACAAGGATCAATATGTCTATGCACTTGCCAATGGTACACCTATTGCAGAGACCACATCAGCAGGCAGGATCTCAGGCAGGGTAGTTGTAGAGAAGAGCCTTATATTGAGCAGAGAAGGAAGGGATACAATACGCAGGGCATTTGGTTTGAGCGCAGATAATGCCAAGCCATTAATAAGAGAGCTTACAGAGCTTGGTGCTGCATCTTATGCAAGTGATATAGATACCTTAGTTATAGGTGCAGGCAAGGTAGAAGAGAAGAAGATTACTTTACCTACATGGCAGGCATCAATAGGCCCCCAAAGACTTACAGGAAGAGAAGCTGCAATATATAAGTTTATGGTATCAAAATTTGGCGAGGACAAGGTAAGCTTTACACTTGGCAATAACCAGGGGCGTGGCAGGGCACAGCTAGCCATACAGGGAGCAGGTATCTTAGATGGCGTAATGCAGGTATCTGAGCGCAGATATAATATTGCAACGGGCCAGGATACATTTATTGAACGTGGCAAGA
>CAYLIX010000127.1:0-4151 GCA_964383775.1 uncultured Planctomycetia bacterium | reverse complement strand
GTAGGATACGCAGTCGTTGGCTTACCAGCTTCCACTACATAATCTGATTCATAGAGTGTGGATAATCTATACTTTCCATTATCCTCTTTAAGCTCTGCATATGCCTTTATCGTATGCCCGCCAGCATCACTTACTATACCCAGATCTGTCTCGCCTGCGCCTAGGAGGACCAAGACCCCTTCTCTCTCAAGGCCAGTCGCCCCACCCATAAGCATTAAGATACTATCTGTACCCTTTACCTTTATCTCTATAGCAAGGCTGCCTTCATTCTTAAGTACATCACCTGTTGTAAGCGTAAGATTGCCGTCCCTTACCCAGAACTTTGACTTTCCGAGGATCAGTATATTGCCTGTTGTAGCATCCTTCTTTGCCCTTATAAGATTCTGCGTACCATCTCCTTCTCCAGGATGGCCTGTGCCTGCAGTATCACTGGATACTGTCTTCTCTCCTATATCAACGGCACTGCTCTCTGAGACACCCTGCATATATGCCTGGATAAGCTGCAATCCTGTAGCCGTCACAGCAAATAGTGCTGCAGCCTCTTTACCCAATACATTTACCCTGTCTCTTACAGGCGCTTGTAATACAAAGTTCTCCCTTATTGTAAGTGTATTATATAGAGGATCGTATGAAAGATTACTAAAGGTCTTGCTATTCGCAAATCTATACCCCTTATCCGTCTTAAATCCAGCCGTCACCTTTGCAGTAACCTGTATATTAAGATGGCTATATCCGGCCCTATCAGAGACTGCATTTCCTCTCGTCATATTTACTGTAATCTGCAGCCCCTTAAAGCTATGTTCCCTTGAGGTGCTGATAAATGCTGACGGCACTATCCATATTGTATTTCCATTCTTATCCTGTCCTGCTGGCTCTGCAAAGATGCGCTGTGTGCCATCAGGTGTGCGCCCAAGATACGGCACTCTTACATCCCCTATTGAATGCTCAATCGTAATACCATAAGCACCATCCTTCTGCACAGTAAGCTTTCCAAATGCCATAACTGTATCATGATTTGCAGCATCCTTTACTGCGCCCAGGCTCACCCTCTGCTGCAGAGTCTTCTTAGCAGCATTACTCGTAATATTGCTATGCTTTGCATAAGTCCTGTCTGTTGCCACTGCCATGGTAAGGCGCTCATCCAGAGTAGCTGCCAGTATATCTGGTATAGACTTCTTTATTAGATCCTTTGATATATAGGCAATAATACTCTTTCCATCTGCAGCAAATCTCTCAAGCTTTATATTGTTAAATGGTGTATGTAGATATCCAGTCTTTGAAGGTTTTACCATGCTCTCAAAGCTTACACCATTCATATTGAGCCAGAGCTTTGTGCCCTTGCTATTCTGTGGGGAGAATACATCAAGAACTGTGCTCTCAAGCATCCTCCAGAAGCTCGTTATATCTTTCTTCCAGTTCGGGCTGCCTGCGCCTGCGCCCTTTATCTTGGATAGCTCGCTTCGCGTTAAGAATCCTTTCTTATTTGAGAGATCTGCAAGGAGGCCTCTAAACTTCTTTGTCTCAAGATTTACCTTACCTATCATAAGAGACTGATTCTTTATAAATGCGCGCCATTCCTTAGTGGCTGTTGATTTTGCAAGGGTAGCCAGTTCCCATATAGCCTCTATCTTCCATCTATCATCCCCGAATCCTAGCTTACCTATATTAAAGAGGCTGCTTGCGCCACCTACTACATTACCCTCTTCATTCTTTGTATATTCAGTAAACCTTACAAATGCATCGCCAAGAGGATTTGTAGGTAATACCATGCCTTTGCCTGAGACAAAGTATTCGAGTGAATATGAACCATCGCTGAGCTTTAAGAGGCTGAATGCATCCCCTGCCTTGTTGCCTACCCACATCTTTACCTTATTCTCACCAAAGTGTATCAAGTCCTGGGGCAGGACAACCTTACCTGCTATTGCATCGAGTGCAGCATAAGCATTGGAGAGTGTGTCATATGTATGTCCGCCTGCTCCTCCTATGGCCCAATCAGTACCATTAAGGGCTGCACCATGTCCTAGCAAGTCTTGACCGCGCTTTGTCACACTTCCATCAGCTGCAAATCCTGTGGAACGGCCATTTATCCTCTGAGGCATCTTACTTCTCATGTGCCTCATTCTAGGCCCTGCTGTCTTCTGCATAACATAATCACGCGTTGAAGGCAGCCCACGCCTTGTAATAAAGCTCCATGCTGCTGAGCCTACATAGCTTGCGCCTGCCTTAAAGTTTGCCCACTGCTCTGCACCCCATCCAGCACCCCACAATGTCTTTGCTTCATCAGCAGATACCTTTACTGCTGCTTCTGGCGCAGCTACAGCACTTAAGAATACAGGGGCCTTTTCCATGAATGAAGCGAGTGATTCTGTATGGAGCTGGATCTTATTATCAGGGCCAAGATCTGCATATGTAACCTGGCCATTCTCTATACTTACCAGGGATACATAGTGGTCTAGACCAGAGAAGAGTACGCCTATTGGCCCGCTCTGGAGCGTTGCCTGCAGATCTCTTTCTGTACCAGAGAGGGTCCATGCTGTGATATCTATATTGAATAGGTCTTTCATAAAGGATTGAATCTGCTCTATGGTCTGGCCTATTACGCCTGCCTTTACATCATATAGCTTATTCTTCCAGATATAGTCTGTTACCAGTGACATTGCACTTGCTGGTAGCCACGTAAGATTGGCCATTACAACAGAGCATATCTTACCTATGTCCTTACCTATATTACCGGCAGTTACCCAGAGCTCAGAGGGCATTGCAGTCCCAGCCTTTATAACTGTATCATTTATAGTCCTATACTCTTTACCTTCCTTGGCCTTATTTTCAATGAAGTTTAATGATGCGCTATAGAGGTTAAAGTCTTCTGTGAGGTAGTAGAGACTCCCATCACCACCCTTTATTACAGCGGCTTCCTTAATAACTGCTGTGCCTTTAGCATCAAGCCCAGCAATATAAGCAAAAGTGCCATCTTCAGTTCTTAATTCAAAACTCAATGCATAAGAGCCTTCAGATATGCCAAATGTAGCGTCTTTTACGAGGATTAGGTCTTGGAGGACCAGCTGATCTTGTAATTCGCCTGCCTCATTCTTTACTCCCTGGATTAGCTGGTTGTATGATTTGAATATAGTGCTTGAATCTGTTTTACCTTCAATATACTTTATTACACCTGGGTCCTTATTCTTAAGGCCATAGTATATAAAGCGGATAGGATTGATATTATCATTACTATAGCCTAAATTAACCATCATGCCTACTGTAACTTCATACGCAGCCTCTGCATTGGCCAGGACATTACCTTTGTTTGCCCCTTCTTTCATGCCTGATATATAGGTGGCCTTTCCTGCAAGGATCGTTATTATATTATTCGTAACATTTTGGCCGAATCTCTCTCCATCTAAGAGCCTTCTGTCTATGGTAATGGCATCCTTTGTCGTGCTTGCAAAGGAGAGAATATTCTTCTCTTGGTCTATATCATCTATCTCTACCTTGCCAAAACCTATTGATTTGATATTTGTAACTATTGCATTAAATAGCATTGGGTTTATGGTGTACATCTTGTCAAGCACAGTAAGTAGCACTGCCTTGTCATTTCCAGAGATATCTATCTTATCGAGATAGAGCCTGGCGATCTCTGCTCCGCTTAAATTTTCTTCGATTGCCTTTGTCAAGTATTCATTGAGCTTCTTCCCTTCAGAGACGATATTTACTATGCCTGCCACATCTACATGCTTTAGCTTTTTACCATCCGACACAAATGTCTGTCCTTCTATCTCAATGGCTATTCTATTGCCATCTCTATCATAATAATCCACAAAGGCATTTGCCCTTCTTCCCTCTGCCATCTCTTCCGGGTGTGCTACCATGATCTTTATGGCATCTTCGTATGTAACACCATTAAATGATATGGTCTTGCCACGTTCAATAAATGTATCCTGGCCCGTTGCAATATTATATCTGCGCTGAGATACCTGCATCACGCCATCTAGGATACCTGCGCCCTGTATAGCAAGCTGTGCCCTGCCGCGACCTTGATTATTACCAAGCGAAAAGCTTACCTTATCCTCGCCAAATTTTGAAACCATAAACTTATATATTGCAGCTTCTCTTCCAGTAAGCTTTTGAGGATCTATTGATGCCTGCCATGTAGG
>CAYLIX010000126.1:0-4156 GCA_964383775.1 uncultured Planctomycetia bacterium | reverse complement strand
TGATCTTCGGGGAGATGATACCCAAGATCGTATATCAACAGCATCCTGATACACTCTCTTTACGCTCAGCGTATCCATTGAAATTTGCCTCTTCCATACTATGGCCATTCGTCTTTATTGCAACGCATATTTCAAATGGTGTTTCACGCCTATTCTCAAAAAAAGGCGCAAAGAAGAACCCCTATGTTACAAGAGAAGAGATACGCCTGCTTATGCTGGAGTCTGCAAAGAAGGGGATATTGGATAAAGAAGAGATAGATATGACGAGTGAAATATTTGACTTGGGATCCACAAGCGTCCAATCCGTTATGGTCCCCCTGGCAAATCTTATATCTATATCCTATGATGCTACAACGAGAGATGCGATGGAGCTTATATGCAACAGCGGCTATTCACGTATCCCGGTCTATAGAGACAGAGAGGATAAGATTATAGGTACCATAGAGATGAGCGATCTCGTAATGGAAGATATAGAGATGAGACCCTTAAGAGAGTTGATCCTGGCACCTTACAGGGTAAAGGCTGATAAGTCAATAGGGGATATATTAAAGGATTTCCAGCACAATGAGGAGAACGTGGCTATAGTGGTAGATGCAGAGGGCAAGGCAATAGGCATTGCCACTCTTGAAGATGTGGTAGAAGAGGTTATAGGTGAGATTGAAGACGAATATGACCTCAAGGATGAGCCAGAGACAGCCCAATAATTTAGGTTTGTCTTAATGACTATAATTATGATATAATGGGTGCCTTATGAAGAAGCAGAGTTTTACAAGGCTAAAAGAGATCATATCCAGGTTTTCTGAGGCGCGTATAATGGTAGTGGGCGACCTCATACTGGATGAGTTTATATGGGGCAAGGTAGACCGTATCTCGCCTGAAGCGCCGGTTCCTGTGGTATGGGTAGACAGAGAGAGCTATATGCCAGGCGGCGCAAGTAATGTTGCCAATAATATCGCATCCTTGGGAGCAAAAGTCGATCTCGTAGGCATAATAGGCAGTGATGATAGGGGTGGGATCTTAAAGAGTGAGCTGGACCAGAGGGGTGTAACCACAGACGGCATTGCAGTAGATAGGTCACGACCTACCATATTAAAGACACGCGTTATAGCGCATAAACAGCAGATGGTACGTATAGATAAAGAGATCACTGACTCTGTCCCAAAACGCATACTATCAAAGATCATCAATTATATAGAAAAACGCATAAAGGATATCGATATCCTGATAATAGAGGATTATGGCAAGGGACTCATTACCCCTGAGCTTTTAAAGAGGATTGTACCCCTGGCAAAGAGATACAAGAAGACCATAGCTGTTGATCCTAAAGAAGACCATCTATCTTTTTACAAAGGCGTTACCCTCATTACACCGAATGCACAGGAGGCATCCAGGGCAACGGGCATTAAATTGCATAGTAAGAGGACAATAGAAGAGACGGGAAGGGCATTATTAAAGAAGCTTAAGTGTAAGATGGCGCTCATTACCCTCGGAGAACAGGGCATGGTATTATTTAAAGAGCACAAGAGGCCGCACTTTATACCGACCATTGCACAGGATGTATATGACGTATCAGGCGCCGGGGATACAGTAATAAGCGCATTCAGCCTATCCCTTGCAAGCGGGGCAAAAGACGTAGAGGCAGCCCATATAGCAAATTGCGCTGCAGGCATAGTAGTGGGCAAGGTAGGCATAGAGGTCGTAACACAAGATGAGCTTATAGCCAGGATTAAAGAGGAGATGGCAAGATAGATGAATGCTATCGGTATTATACCTGCAAGATATGGCGCTACGAGATTTGAAGGAAAGGTCCTGGCAGATCTCATGGGTAAGCCTGTTATACAGCATGTCTATGAGATGGCCAAGCACTCTAAGACACTCGATGATATCATAATAGCTACAGATGATGAGAGGATAGTAAAGGTCGTTAAGGGGTTTGGGGGAAAGGTAGTGCTAACCTCTGTGGATCAACCTACTGGTACTGACAGACTTACTGAGGTTGTAAATCCCATAGATGTAAAGGTGATCATCAATATACAGGGGGATGAGCCGCTCGTTCATTATACCATGATAGATGAACTCGTCCGTACAATGCTCGACGATGATTCGCTCTCAATGGCTACTGTTATCAAAAAAATCGATGATAAGAATGAAACGATGGACCCCAATGTAGTTAAGGTGGTTATAGATAAAGAGGGATATGCATTGTACTTTTCAAGATCCCCCATACCATTTGAAAGATCCTCTGAAGCAAAGGCCCTCTATAAGCACCTGGGACTATACGCGTATACAAAGGATTTTCTATTTACATTTACAAACCTGCCAAAGTCCAATCTGGAGAATGCAGAGTCACTCGAGCAGCTACGCGCCCTTGAAAATGGTTACAAGATAAAGACTATTGAAACAAAATTCGAGACTGTAGGCATAGATACGCCAGAGGATCTGGAAAAGGCCAAAGGTGTGATGTTAAAGAGGGCATCGTAATATTATGCATAAGACCAAAGAGGTAAAGATAGGCAACATAAGGATAGGCGGTAAGAACCCAATAGCATTGATAGCAGGCCCTTGCGTAATAGAGTCACAGGCAAGCGCATTACGTCATGCAAAACGCCTCAGAGATATTGCAAAACGTGTAAAGATCCCTTTTGCGTATAAGACCAGTTATGATAAGGCAAACCGTACCTCTATTAAGTCTTTCCGAGGGCCTGGTATAGATAAAGGGCTCAATATCTTAAAGAGGATCAAGAAGGACCTAAAGGTCCCGGTAGTAAGTGATGTTCATTGCAGTGATGAGATATCCAGAGTATCCAAGGTCCTTGACTGTATACAGATACCTGCATTCTTATCAAGACAGACGGATCTTATTGTAAATGCAGCAAAGAGCGGCATGGCTATAAATATAAAGAAGGGACAGTTTTTAGCGCCCTGGGATATGAGACATATAATAGAGAAGGTTGAATCTACAGGCAATAAGAATATCCTCGTTACAGAGCGCGGCACATCATTCGGGTATAATACGCTCGTGAGTGACTTTCGATCCATACCCATTATGAAAAAATACGGATATCCAGTAATATTTGATGCTACACATTCTGTGCAGTCTCCCGGTGGAAGAGGCGAAACGAGCGGCGGGGACAGGAGCTTTGTAGAGCCACTGGCGTTTGCTGCAGTTACATTCGGGGCAGATGCAATATTTATAGAGGTTCATGAAGATCCGGATAATGCGCTCAGTGACGGTTCCAATATGTTAAGATTGGATAAAGTAGAGAGTTTCTTAAAGAAGATAAAAAAACTAGAAGAAGCAGTGTGGAGTTAAACGATGCCGCATAATAGAGCAAAAGAGGTTCTCGACATAGAGGCAAAGGCAATAGCAAGCCTGAAGAAGAGGATCAACAATGATTTTAAGAAAATTGTTGATCACATATGTAAGATCAAGGGCAAGGTCATAGTCACTGGCATGGGCAAGCCTGGTTTCATTGCCCAGAAAGTCTCAGCCACACTCTCGTCTACTGGTACACCATCTCTATATCTACATCCAGCAGAGGCATGGCATGGAGACCTTGGTAGGGTAACTAAGAATGACTGTGTCATAGCCTTCTCCAACTCTGGTGAGACCGAAGAGGTTGTAAAGCTCCTGCCCATAATAAAGAAGATTGGAGCCAAACTCGTCTCTTTTACAGGCAAATTACATTCTACATTAGCAAGGAATAGTGATTTTGTAGTGGATACTTCAGTAAAGAAAGAAGCATGTTCATTGGGACTAGCCCCCACAGCATCGACTACAGCAATGCTCGCCATGGGCGATGCATTATCAGTAGCCCTCTTAGATAGGAAGGGTTTTAAAGAGAAGGATTTTGCATTCTATCATCCAGGAGGAATCCTCGGTAAGAGACTTCTACTTAAGGTAGGCGATATTATGCGCAAGGGTAAGGCAAATCCTATAGTCAAAGAGAATACTAAAGTAAAACAAGTCCTGATCGCCATAACGCGCGCAAGGGCTGGCAGCGCAAGTGTAGTAGATACTTCCGGCAAGCTTAAAGGCATATTCACTGACGGAGATCTAAGGCGCCACCTTGATAAGAATCCTAATATCACAAATAAGAGAGTAAGCGAAGTCATGACAAAGGATCCTGCCACTATAACATGCGATAAACTTGCT
>CAYLIX010000125.1:0-4174 GCA_964383775.1 uncultured Planctomycetia bacterium | reverse complement strand
TATAAACTGTGACATGGTAAGGCCAAATGCAATGACCTTAAGGTCGCCCCTTGAAAAATCGATCACGAACCGCGCAAACGGATAGAGCAGAAAGTAACCCAAGAATATCCTGCCGTCTTCCGTCTTTCTGAATCGCGCCATAAACCTGAGTATGCCATGTATGCACAAAAGCAATAGTATGGTGTAGGTTTGCGCAGGGTGTATACCTCTGCCAAAGCAGCACCCATTAAATATGCACCCGATCCTGCCAATGGCCTGGCCGAGCGGCATATATTGCATTACAAGGTCTCCTGCCTTACGAAAAGAGAGGTGATTTCTTGCAACGAATATTCGAGCAGCTATTAAAGAGGCTGCAATGCCCCCATGTATAGCGAGTCCACCCTTCTGCATCATAAGGATATCTACATATGAGCCATTATAATACTTGAGATTTAAGACGACGTGCAAAAGACGCGCCCCAATGATGCCTGATATTAAGATCCATAATAAGAGATCCCATATCTTCTCTTTTGGTATGGAGTATTGATCTCCATCTCTGGCGACGAGGAGACTCGTTATAAAAAACCCAATGGCTACAAAGAGACCATAAGAGTATATCTTGATGGCCCCGAGCTCAAAGAGAACAGGATTCATACTAGATCCTATTCTTTGAAAGGTGGATTATAAGGAGTGTAGCCCCTACTGTAATGGCAATATCAGCTATATTGAATACAGGCCAGATACGAAAATCGATAAAGTCTACAACATATCCAAATCTCAACCTATCTACCATATTGCCCAGTATACCTCCAAAGACGAGTGCAAAACCTACCCTGACATATATGACTTCTTTTGACAGGCGCGGAAGATAAAAGAGCATGTAGGCGAGGGCGATTATACCTATTATTACAAAGAGGAGTGTCTGTGTACGCAGCATACCGAATGCTGCACCTTTGTTGAAGACGAGGGTCAAATGTAAAAAGCCCTCTACAACAGGGATAGATTTACCAAACTCAATCAGATCGCGCGCCATGACCTTTGAGATCTGATCAAATATCAATACAGAGAAAGAGATAAAAAGCGGCAATAAGGCTGTCATGGTCTCCTATCCGCCTCTTCCTTCTCCTGGCATTTTTTGCAGTGTTCAGCATGAGGTACTGCTGCAAGGCGCTTCTTTGCAATATCTTTTTTGCATAAGAGGCATTTGCCATAGCTCTTTAGTGCCACTCTCTTTAGCGCATCATCTATCTTTACAAGTGTTGCACGCTCAGTGTCGGCAATACCCAGAGAAAATTCACGGTCATAATTATCCGTCGCCATATCAGCTATATGGAGTGTATAGCCGGATAGATCTCCAGAGGCATCCTTAGATGATTTCTTAAGCACGTCCCCGGATATCTTCTCAACACCCCCCAGGATGCTCGTACGTTCCTCCAGTAATAGTTGTTTGTAACGATCTAGTTCTTTCTTATTCATCCCTTTACCCTCCTTTTTATTATTTATTCTTCTTTATAACGCGAAGGCATTTCTGACAAAGATCTTTATATTCTTCGTCTTTACCCACATAGTCGCTATAGTTCCAGCACCTCTGGCACTTTGCGCCATCCGCCTTCTTTATAGCAACGCTAAAATCGGTCTTAAGTGATTTATCAGTCTTTTTAAGCTCGAACTGTGATACGATAAATATGCCGGGTAACTCCCCGTGGCAGGACTTTAAGAATCTGTAAAGCTTTTCGCTCTTTGGTGTCAAAACGACCTTTGCCTCAAGGGGTGAGCCTATCTTTTTTGCCTTGCGCTCTTCTTCCAGTGCAAAGAGTACCTTCTCTCTCATCCTGAATATCTCTTCATACTTATCTAAAATACTCTTGTCCGGTTTTATCTTTGCAAGTTTAGGCCAAAGAGTAAGATGAACACTCTCTCCTCCTCCGCCAGGCATCTTAGACCATGCCTCTTCTGATGTAAAACTCAGGATAGGAGCAAGGATCCTTATCAGGCTCGATAGTATGGTATGTATGGCACTCTGTGCAGATGCCCTCTCCGGCGATGATGCGCCGGCAGTATATAATCTGTCCTTTAGTATATCAAGATATACACTCGACATATCGACTGTGCAGAAGTTATATATAGAGTGGAAGACCATATGAAAATTATATTCTGCATAATAGCGCGTAACAGAATCGAGAAGCTCCTTTGTCTTTAAGAGCGCCCATTTATCTATTGGCAGCATGTCCCTAAACTCAATGACCTTATGAAAATCAAAATCATAAATGTTGCTTATGAGATACTTGAGCGTATTTCGTATCTTTCTATATGCATCGGCAAGTCTCGTAAGGATAACCTCAGAGAGCCTTACGTCTTCATTATAATCACTCGATGCCACCCATAGCCTCAGGATATCGGCCCCGTACTTTTGCATGACATCTTGAGGAGAGATGACATTACCGAGGGACTTTGACATCTTCTTTCCATCACCATCCACCACAAATCCGTGTGTAAGTACTGCTTTATATGGAGGCTTCTTCTCTATGGCAAACGAGGTTATGAGCGATGACTGAAACCATCCCCTATGCTGGTCTGAACCTTCCAGATATAAGTCCGAAGGAAATTGTTTGTGTGGCTTTAAGACTGCCTGATGGCTCACGCCAGACTCAAACCAGACATCCACTATATCGCTCTCTTTTCTGAAAGTACTATTTTTGCACTTTTTGCATTTTACATCACGGCCAATGAGCTCATCTGCATCCTTCTTAAAGAAGGCATTTGATCCATCCTTCCTTATAATAAGTGCAACATTCTTTATCGCCTTTACATCTAGAAGAAGTTCATTGCATTCTGTACAGTAGAATGCCGGTATAGGTACGCCCCAGTAACGTTGCCTTGACAAGCACCAATCAGGCCTATTCTCTATCATAGAGGATATCCTGCTTATGCCGAATCCTGGTACCCAGCTCACCTTCTTAACTACATCTAAGAGCTTCTTTCTGAGATTGTGTTTGTCTATACCCATAAAATACTGCTGGGTCGCACGAAAGATGATAGGCTCTTTACATCGCCAGCAATGCGGGTAAGAGTGATTTATCTCCTCTTTGAAGAGCAAGTCACCTGATTGCGTAAGATCGCTCAATATCTCTTTATTGGCCTCTGTTACAAAGACCCCTTTTAGCTTTCCTGCAGTAGAATCAAATAGACCCTTTGAATCCACAGGCATTATAGTAGAGAGCTTGTATCTTCTACCAGTAGCATAGTCTACCTCTCCATGGCCAGGCGCAGTATGTACGCATCCTGTTCCCTCTTCATGCGAGACATAATCTGCAAGCACTACTACAGAATCGCGGTCAATAAATGGGTGGCGGCAGACCATGCCTTCGAGCTTCTTGCCTTTGATCCGCTTTGTGATCTTTGGTTTATCTAGTCCTAGCTTACCAGCTACAATATTTACAAGGTCTTCTGCTACTATAAGAGAACCATTTGGCGTATCGATAATAACGTAAGTAAGATCAGGGTGCACAGCAATTGCAACGTTTGCAACGAGCGTCCAGGGCGTGGTCGTCCATATGAGAAAGTATCTATCCTTCTTGTCCTTTACCTTAAACCTGACATATACAGAAGGAGAGGTCTTGTCATTATACTCTACCTCTGCCTCTGCAAGCGCAGTCTCGCACTTTGCGCACCAGTTTACAGGCTTTAGATCCTTATATATATACCCCTGCTCAACGAGCCTTGCAAATGAATTTATGATCTCTGCTTCGTATTCCGGATTGAGCGTAAGATAGGGATTCTTCCAATCCCCGAATATGCCTAGGCGTTTAAACTCCTCGCGCTGGATCTTTACAAACTTCTTCGCATAATCACGTGCCTTGTACCTGAACTTAAGTTGAGATATATCAGATTTAGATGCTTTTAGCTCTTTAAATAGCTGATGCTCTACTGGAAGACCATGGCAGTCCCAGCCTGGCACATATGGCGCATCCATGCCATTCATAGAATTATATTTTATCACAATGTCTTTAAGGATCTTATTCAATGCATGGCCCATATGTATGTTGCCATTTGCATACGGGGGCCCATCATGAAGTATAAACTCTTTTCTGCCCTTGGATGCCTTTCTTATGAGGCCATAGAGGTCTTCTGTCTCCCACTCCTTTAATATTGCAGGCTCTCTCTGTGGGAGATTGGCCTTCATTGAAAAATCGGT
>CAYLIX010000124.1:0-4263 GCA_964383775.1 uncultured Planctomycetia bacterium | reverse complement strand
GCCCTCTTGGCCAAAGCCACTTGTGCAATATACTGTCTTACATAATTAAGCCGCCAATCTTTGCTCTTTTCAAAGTTCTCTTTGAGATATTTGTTTAGCCCTTTTGTTGCAAGCTCTATATCTGAAAAATATATCTTTTCATTGCCTATCTCCGCTATTATGCGACGATCTTCCTTTTTTGCGGCAAAGGCGTCTGTTGTATTTATCACTACGAGACAAGATATTACTGCCATTATTGAAAATATTGAGATTATTCTAGAATGCATTTCTGCCTCCTTTTAGTATAATAATAGAATACACTCTTTTTAACCGGTTTACAAGCTTTGAATATTTTAATTATTCTCTTAGCTGTCTCTCTGCGTCCACAATATCTCTATTTATGAGCGTAATGGCCTTATATGCCCTGCTCTTTAACTCTGAGCCAGCAGGTGTGTCCAATTCCTCCCTCAGTATCTGAATGGCCATTCTAAAGTTGCGTATTATCTGCCCTTCATCTGCATCAGTATAACGTAGGATCCTGTCAAACTTCGCCCCATCCATCCATGCTTCAAGCGCAGGCGTAAGATGGTACATACACCTTTTGCTAAGCGGCACTACTCTGGATGATCTCTCTCTTTTATGGATATGGCCAGTTATCCCTTCAGTCGTGTTTATTAAGGACCTTGTCTTTCTATCCAGTCGTGGACTATGGCTCCCCTTTCTCGGTTCAAAGACCAGGGCAAGCGATATTATGCCAAGCTGCCTCTCGGAAAGCCGCTGGAGTATGCCCTTTTCATAAAACTCAGACAAAGGCATCTCATATCCATACAACTTACTTGCGAAATCGCCCTTCTCTGTAATAGAGCCTTCTTTGATGTGGCCAAACTCCTTTAAGAGAGACATCTTTGAGTGAAGCATGTTGAGTGCGCGCTTTTTAGAATTGCTCTTTTGCTGATAGGAGTGGAAAGATAAGTTATATATGTCATAGAGATCTTCTCCGTATCTTTTATACAGATTAAGGAGTGTGGCATAAGAGGCATTGAATCTGCTCATCACCTTTCCTGGTTGGCCGTATATTATGGCCTTTAAGTCATGAAAAGACATATATCGAGGGTTGATGCGACTATAGACAAACCCTTCCTTGTCAATACCGCGCCTTCCAGCGCGGCCGGCCATTTGGTAAAAATCACGCACCCTTAAATTAGCGAAGTATCCTCCGTAGTATTTTCTGAGTTCGTCAAAGACGACGGTGCGCGCAGGCATATTTATACCGAGCGCAAATGTCTCCGTCGTAAAGATTACCTTTATGAGCCTGCTTGTAAATAATCTCTCTATTACCTCTTTTAGCGTAGGAAGCATCCCGGCATGATGAAATGCTATACCCCTTTCAATAAGTGGCTTCATCATATACGCGCTCTTCTCGCTAGTAAGCCCGAATTTATCACAAAGATCTTTATATAATGCTACGATCTCTCTCTTTTCGTCTGCATTCAAGAAAGAGAACTGCATCATCTCCTCTGCCAAATGCTCACATCGCCTCCTGCCAAAACTAAAGTATATACATGGCAACCTCTCTTTATCAAAGAGGTGCCTTATTAAAGTCGTAGGCCTGCTCGGTTTTCTCTTATGTGACCTTGGCCTGGCCTTATGCAGATTATCAATGATCTGCCCCTCATATTGATAAAAGAAATGGAGCGGCACAGGACGCTTATCTTCAGTCACCACCTTTATGGGCATCTTGTGCACGTGTATGAGCCATTTGGATAGTTCGCCAACATTGGGTATGGTTGCAGATAACCCCAACACCTTGATGTGATCCGGCATAAATATCAAGGATTCTTCCCACGTAGTACCGCGCTCATGATCATCCAGATAGTGAATCTCGTCGAATATTATCCATGAGTAGCCCTTAAGGCCCTGGGTGTTCTCTAAGAGCTTATTACGAAAGATCTCTGTAGTCATTATAAGGATATCTGCATCCGGATTAATATTTACATCTCCGGTCAGTATGCCTACCCTATCCTTGAATGTCCCTTGAAAATCACGGAATTTTTGGTTTGAGAGGGCCTTTATCGGAGCAGTGTAAATGGCCTTTTTTCTATTTTGTAGGCAGTCATTTATTACATACTCTGCTATGACGGTCTTGCCTGCGCCTGTAGGGGCAGAGACTATGACAGAATGGCCTTCCTTTATATAGTCTATGGCCTTTTTTTGAAAGTGATCGTATACCATTGGATCCTTAAAGTGCTTTGTGGAATTTTTCTTTAGGCATGCCTATGCCGCTCTTTTACAAACAAGAGGGGAAATATGATATCACTTATACAGCAAGGTATCCAGACCGCTAGAAATAAGAAGACGAATATGATGGCATAAAAAGGCCAGCTTATGTTTCCGCCCATGGCCATCATCATATGAAACAATGACGCCCACGTACTCAATAAGACATGCCCTGAATGTGGTATCCTGGTAGAGGGTCTAAAGTATGCTATGGCTACCCCTAAAAGCGCCATCGGGTTGACGATATACCACTCTTCAATAAAGCCCAAATGCATACGGCTATGCGGCAGCCCAAGGAGACGCTCTCCCAGATACGGTATAAGCGAGTCGCTAAGTGTTGCTATACCTATAGAGCCTGCATAACCAACGGCCAAGATCGCCCATATGCTGCACTTTATCTTAAATCTGCCGCACTTATACAATTCATATATTGACGCTGTTACCAGTGCGCTTAAAGTCACATGTATGGGATGGAGTGTATAAAATATCTTGTAAGAAATTTCAGAGGGTATATTGCGAAAGACCACCATTATCACTATGCCGCTCAGCGCACCAAATATGGTGAATGGTGCATGGTGCCTTAATTCCTCTTTTATATTTGCTATTTTAGATCGGCGGGTTCCTTGATCCATAGGAGTTTACCTTTATCTTTTTTAAGCTCACACGTCTCCACCAGGGCGCAAGTAGCAGTCCTTATGCTCATATCATCCTCTTTGGTGCCCGTAAAAAAATTTATATATGATCCCAGATATGGCTGATGGCCAATTATGAGGATGTGGCTGGCGTCAGATTTTTTTATCTCATTCAACAATTCATTTGGCGGCGATCCTGCAATGAGGCTGTTTGATACGGAGATCTCTCCCTTATTGCCGAATATGTTGCCTAATATATCGGCGCTCTGGCGTGCCCTCAGGAAAGGGCTTGTAAGAATCAGGTCAAATCTCTTTATTATACCCTTAAGAGACCTGCCGAGATGCGCTATGGTAGCTGCGCCAAAAGATGTAAGGGGTCTATCCTCGTCCTTCATACCCCCTACCTTATCCTGCGCTTCTCCATGTCTGACAAAATATATCTCCATACATTGCCTCTCCTTGGTTTAAGCAAGAATCTTGGTTCTGATATTATCCGATATGCCTTTTGACAATAGCTTCTCCACTATTGCAAGTGAAAATGATATGGCTGTACCCGGGCCCCTGCTCGTTATAATGTTTCCGTCGATAACTACCCTCTCTTCTTTAAAAGTAGTCTCTTTGCTAAAACGTTTTTCCATACCCGGATATGCTGTTGCCTTCTTTCCACGCAGCACTCCTGTAGGTGCAAGGACTATAGCGGGTGAGGCGCATATTGCGGCTATTAATTTGTTGGAAGCATACATATCTTTTATGATCTTATTGACTCTTGCGGATTTTGAAAGATTATCTGCTCCGGGCATGCCCCCGGGTATCACAACGGCATCAGCACCCTGGGTCACTTCTTCAATGGTCTTATCGGCTTTTATCGTTACCCCATACGCGCCTGAAGGTTCCCTGCCGTTTATGCCGCATAATATAACATCCAACTCGGCGCGCCTCAGTATATCTACTATGGTAATCGCTTCTATCTCTTCAAATCCATCTGCCAATAAGACCAAAACGGTCTTTGCCATTATTCTACCTTTCTTAAAGATAGAGAATTCCTGATAAGTATACCATATATATGATCAAAATCAAGGTCTGCTAATTCGATATATTATGGTCATATTTTGAGTGTATTCTTGATTTTATTTATAATTAGTATATAATTATATTAGTGAATAAAGTGTTATGGAGCAACTTTAAGATGAGAAGACTTGCAATATTAGCTATATTGACCTTTACGCTCTCCATGTCGTTTCTAAATGGTGCGGAGACCCTGATAGCCGAGACAAAGACAAGATCAATGGGCGGGATCAGTGGTACGCCATCGGTGCGCCTAATCAGGCCCATCTCAGACGAGGTCAATATAAGAGACAAGAAGGGTTTATTATTT
>CAYLIX010000123.1:1763-4280 GCA_964383775.1 uncultured Planctomycetia bacterium | reverse complement strand
CCTCATAAAGCAATGTGAAATACTAGACTATACCCCAAAAGAGGCATCCAAATATAATGCTGAATCTCTCTTTGAAGAGGCATCAAACATACTTGCAAAGAGGCTCGGTATAGACAAGAAGGCGCTCCATAATCTATTTATCCAGAGAGAGAAGGAGTCTAGCACAGTAGTCACACCAGGCCTAGCAATACCCCATATCATTATAGAAGGTACTAAGAAGTTTGATATCATGGTAGTACGCTGTAAAAAGGGTGTTACATTCCCTGATAATCCTACCTCAGTACACACCATGTTTGTGCTGGTAGGTACCCGCGATGAGCGCAATTTTCACTTAAAAGCCCTCTCTGCCATAGCCCAGATAGCCCAGGATAAGAAGTTTGATAAGGAGTGGCTAGCTGCTGTAAATACAGACCAACTCAGGACCATCCTCCTCCTTGCAGAACGTAAGCGCATAAAGCATTAAAAAAGTCAGTTATTTTCCCTTGCTTTACCCGTTTATATATGGTATACTATATCTATATAGGGAAAGGGCATATAAAGGCCACGCAAGGGAAAATTTTTTTAAACATTTACTTTAACCATTTATAAAGACTAAAGTTATGACAAAAACAAACCCAATAACCTTAATATCACTGAAGCACGCCAAACCCACAAAGGCCATAGCTTGCTTACTTATTATATGTTTTACTATAAGTAATATAGCATATGGCTTTGATAAAAGTGACCTAGATACCCTAAGAAGGGTGCATAGTATTGAGAGCACACGAGTAGGTAAGATTGAGACAACTATAGCTACCCCCAGAATCAGGCCTAGAAGCAGACAGCCCCAAAGAATGGCACAGAGGCGTATGCGCTCCCTGCGTAGGCAACGAAGATTGGGAAGAGCAACATTGGCCGTTATTCTTACAGCTACGCTTATCCCCATAATTACCCCAGCAATTATCAAGGCTAGCATAAATATAAATTGGTCCACAGCAGGCATGGTAGCTGGTATTGGTTGTGGTCTATTGGTATTGGCTGCAGCTAGTGCAGGTGCACATGAAGCACATCGCACACCTCCAAGAAGGCCAGAGGAAGAAGATGGGGAAGAAGCGAGTAGAGCAGATGGTGATCTATTGCCAAGGACAAGTGATGATGTATTAACAGTGCAACTGAGCGGTGAGTCTGTTACAGGGAGTGGACTAGAGCGAGCATTACCAGTAGAAAAGATCATTGAGAACTTCCCTATGAGGAAGAGATTAAAGAAGCAGGCTCGAAGCCTAATTAATGAAGAAGAGCTGAACCATAGTATTCAGATGATGTTTGATAGGTTTGGTGTTTACGAACCTGAGGCCAGGCAAGACTTTAGGCATGTAATAAACTGGACTGTTGATTACTTGATACGCCTTAATATAGACCCTGTGCCAGTAATGAGGGGTATGATGGAGGCCTTCACTGAACTTGCTACTCCTGGGCAGGCAATACGATACATACATAACATAATATATGTCTTGCAGTATTTCCCAAAGATACCATTATCAGGTGGCCCAATTGTACTTGGTGTAACAAGGGGCAGGCTCTTGGAACACACCCTTAAAGATTTGTTAGATGGTTGTAAGAGAGCCCTAGGAGAAGATCGACCAGATGGTATTGAAGCCTCATCACTAGAATTATACACCTCAGGCGGCACAGCTATCTCACCAGAGTTGCTTGTACGAAAACACCTTGATAAAGCAGAAGCCCTTGAAGGGAAGTTGCTTTCTCTCTATTATACAGATAGATTAAGCAGAAAGGCAAAAAAGAGATTAACCGCAGATCAACTTGCAGCAATAGAGCGCATTACACCTAATATGGAAGATCGGATTATCAGATACACTATAAATTGGATTATCGAGAGAACAGTACATTTAGAGACAGATCCTTCTACTATCATAGAAGACATAGTATCTAAACTTCCTGCCTATAGCCTAGAAGAAAAGATAGACTATCTGCGACAGCTATCCACTGTTTTAATGAATGTTAAAGATTGGCAAAACAAGATAGCCCCTATATTTTCCATAATACGCTGGAATTTCCCCCATGGTATTTTTGTAGGAGGTATAACTGCTTTCATAATTTGGGCATCATCCTATCACTATGAGATATTCCAAGCGCTAGGCAGCGAGACCATTGCTTCTTCAGGACGTACAGGTATGCTGCTCCATGCAGTATTATTTGTAATGCTAGCTACAGTCAATAGCTTTGATATAAGAAGTAAGAAGAGAGAGACCAGAGAAAGCGCAGAGGCAGGAATAAAAGGATTTATAGAAGTTATAGAAGAACGTATAAGTATCGCAGAGGGGGAGGAAGCTCAAGACAAAGAAACTAAGGAGATTGAGGACAAGCCAGAAAGCGCTAGTTCTGGGAATGGCTGGAATAGGCGAGGTGTAATTAATACTCTCCTTCTGTCACCATTTATAATGCATGGTTGTGCGCCAAAGTATGAGCCAATTATTACACCACGCGTAAAATTACTGGCAGTAAGACTCCTTAGGGATC
>CAYLIX010000123.1:0-1753 GCA_964383775.1 uncultured Planctomycetia bacterium | reverse complement strand
GGGCAAGATACCGGATGAAGAGAAGCTCGCAGCTCAATATGGTGCTACAGTTACTCCTAAGGAAGTACAAGATGCCTGGTATTATGCCAATCGCAATAGTCCAAATACAGACAAAGAGGCAATAATAGGCTTGTTAGATGAGATTGAAGAGATAATAAAGGCTAATTTAGAAGCAATAGATACCCAAAAGAATAAGGCTGAATACTTTATAAAGGAGGTATTCGATCCGTATCTTAATCTTGCAGATGCATCAGTTACAGTAAAGAGACCTTTTAATGAAGATTTGGAACGTGATATAACAACAGCTTTTAAGAATATATTTATCCCATCTGGTAATGACAATCCTTTAATTGAATTCTGTAGGCGCTCCAGGATGCGTTTTTTTGGCGGAACAGAGGGTGATAAGGTTGTAGCCGAACTTAATGAGGTTATGCTAAATCATGGGTATATATTCATGCACGAACACTTACACGATGTATTATACAAAGTTACGCGTAGGGTACCTGTTGGCATAGGAATGGTTGGTGAAGTAGTATTTATCGAAAAGATAGGTTTAAGCTTAGATGCAGGTGCACGTGGCGTTACCATACCAAGTACATCCTGGGTAGCTATCTATGTTGAAGGTTCAGATAAATATTATACACGTATTGATAATGCTGTAAATAATGAAGGACCTATAAAGCTGGAATTGAATGCAGATCGTATGTTTTATGATGCAAAGAAAACAAGAAAGGATATAGAAGACCTCATTAGAAGGTTATATGCTATTGATATGAAAGGCAAGACTACAAAGGAGTGGTGTGATAATGTTGATTATTCTATAGCCATTCATGAATGCAGGCATAAGTTTGATGAAGAGGAAATGGGGGATGACTATGATATGCAAGTTACGTTCTATCAAGAGATGCCAGCAAACTTGTCTATGATAGCACGCGGAAGGGCACCAGCTATTGCGCTTGCAGGTTGGATAACATATCTTGCTACATACTATACCCTTTATGTGAGAAGTAGAGCTGCAGTAGAACTCGAAGAGTTTAACGCGGCTGTGGAAGAGGCAGAAGCCTTTTTAGAAAACCCTGAAGACGGTAGATTAGAAAAATGGTCTGAAGAGAGGCATGCCAGATTGTTAAGACGCGAAGGTAAGATTAAATTTGATAGTTTTATAGATACACCGCCCCTTGAAGATTTCGATGAGATAGCCAAGAGACTAAGCGAAAATTGGGATAGAAAGGTTGATTCTCAAAGTGCCAGGCTTGATGATGAAGAAGGCAGCATACTCACAACCCATGGCACAATACTATCCCTCCTTTCAGCACTAACCATAACTGTATTTACTGTACTTGGTACAGATCTAGTAGATAAGATACCTTGGGGTAGTGTAATTAGCATAATAGGCATACTTGCAGGTATTACACTTGTGCAAATACCAAGTGCTGCAGATATAAATAGCGATATAGAGGTGAGAATAGGAGAAGATGAAGGTATTATAAGAGGTGAACTTACTTATACCCCTGGCCTTGAGAAAGACCCAACCTGGATAATAGAGATAGAGATGAATGATGGCACTACACGTAAGTTCTCTCCAGCAGCTTCATTTGACCCTGCAGAAGCCCTAGAAGGTATAAGAGTCAATATAGGTGGTAATTGGATCACATTAAGAGAGCACTTTGGCCTGGAACTTAAACCCACAGCACACTTAAGACCCACACCAGAACCACAACCACACTCCTGGCCAAGAGATGATATACAAGAC
>CAYLIX010000122.1:0-4320 GCA_964383775.1 uncultured Planctomycetia bacterium | reverse complement strand
GTATGGCAGAGAAAGTCTTAACCCATTCGAGATTGCAGCTAATTGCATATAATAGGCTTAGAAGTGATGGCGGCGCTAGTACAAGAAAGTTGATTAGACGGATAAATGAATGGCGCAGTATCTATGGATTCGAATTGCTGGATGAGCCACAAGAGAATACCATAGAAGCAGATGTTATAGAGGCCTATGACAGGCTAATAAGCGGCAGCATGGAAAACCAAGGCGCAAAATTCCTGCCTACAAAGAAGGATATTGCGGCAAAGTTGAACATGGAAGAAGAGATGGGTATTGTATCGAGAGTTGTCGATAGCATTGAAGAGCTTAAAGAGACCGTACTATCAGATTTTGAAATGGATGTAGTGATAGCCTACAAAGCAACGCGGCGGCCCGCACGTAGAAATGGAGTGTCCATAGATAGCCATTTGATACTAGAGTATCTGCAGAGAATCCCAGAAAGGTCTAAGACTAAAATAGAGGAGCTCGAGCCTGCACTGCCTATTATACAAGAGAAGATGCAAAGAGCAGGGCTAAAGCCTCTTGCTATAAATAAAAAACTAGAAGGTAAGCAGGTAGGCTCTAGTAATGATGATGAACTTGATGCTAATAGGCTCATGAGAAGAGCACGGATGATACACCGCGAACGCCTAAGAAGATGGGCAGACAAGGCAGCCTTCTTTTCAGATTATAAACGAGCACTTGAATTATGTGAAGAATCAATAGCTCTACTTACTCCACCTGGTAATACTCAAGATCATAAGAAGGCCATGCCTAAGAGAAGGCTAAGCAAAGTTAAGATTCCGAGACAAGATAATGACCCAGAAGAGATAATGACATTTAGGAGGATGTTGCAGGAGGCCTATTATTCCAGGATAGCCCAGGAAGCACTCTTTGAAAGATATGGGTCCAATTATAGCACAGATGCTAAGACTATACATGGCGGGGTCATAATGAAGACCCAAGAGGATAGAAGGATAAAGATCGATCTTAATCGGAATATATTACTTAGCGCTTTGCCTGGGGGTACAGAGGTCTGGATAGATATTAATAGAGTAGAAGGTGACCAAATTGGTATAAGAATATATAGATTAAATAATCTACAAGAGCCTATCTACGCTGCATATTTTGATAAAGGCCTTGGATAGTATGTATTAAGGGAGCATCATCATGGCCTCTATTTTTCAAATAATGACGTGATCCTACCCAGGCATACAAAGAGGTTTAAGCCAAGACCTAACCAAGGACAAGTCCAATGTTTTTTTATAGCTGGAAAACCGAAGTTTCTCACTACGTTTGGTAAATTTGCAGGATTAGATGACGTTACATTCGGCGCAATGGAAGATGGCAAAGAAAAGTACGGCTATCTTGCTGTAGGTGGCATACCCATAACCTGGGCTCCATGGCATGAGGCTAAAGGTAAAGAGGCCTTAGGACAATTTGGTGCGCAGGTGGGTCCCGCAGATATATATAGAAGACCAGATAATATAAAGGTACATTTGTGGTCGAAAGAGACGCCGGGTTATGATGAGGAGTATGTAGTGAAGACCACAATGGGTTACCGTTCACGCATGGAGATGTATAATACTGATGGCCATGCAAATCACCTAACATTTGGTACGAGGAATATTCCAGAGGATACATTGGTATGGTATAGGAATGCCGTTGAATCCGAAGAGCATGAAAAGAGAATTGAGGCAACTTTTCAAGAGAGAGATTTTTCTGTGCGTAATTCTAGGCAAGATCGATCATCAAACCTGCCTAAAGGTATATTTGCATTCTACTATGACAGCAAAGATGATAAATATCTTACAGCACAACAAGAGGCAGTAAGGAGATTGAATAATTGGGATGATATCTCTGAAAAACCACAAGCAGTGCTTGCAAGGACCCACATAAATAAGGGCCAGCTTATGCTGAGGGACATAGAGATAGTAAATGGCAAAAGAATAGAGAAACTCCCCCTGCATGAAATAGTCCTTGGTAAAGAGTATAGTGATCAGAACGTGATGGTATACTTTACTACTATTATGAGGGGTAGAAAAAAGAGACGTGCATTTGAGATATATAGCCTGGCAAAGAATGGAAGGCCGACTCGACTTTTGCATAGATCATATATCAGGCCTGAGACTAACGAGATTATAGATGAGCCCCAGGATAGGAATGCAAGGGTGAAGGTAAAGGATGCAGTAATGGCTGAAGCTAAGATGCTAGGTATATGGCAGAAGGGAGGCAAGAAAGAGGAGAGCTATGAATTAGAATTTGATGATAAGGCCTTCTGGATAGAGTTATTCGACCGCTGCAGAGATAAGGATTATGATACATATTTAAAGGCATGTGAAATCTTGGGCATTAAACCGAAAAAGATAAAAAGCAAAACATTGCGCAGTAATGCGAATAGCGGAAACGGAAAGAATCATGACACCAGGCTGAAGAGCTATACTACTTTTTCCACAATGCAATTGGGAGGGCTTCCGCTCCTTAGCGCAGCTGAAGAGAATAAATTAAATACGCTTATGAGAGAAGGTAGCCCCAAAGAGAGAGAAGAAGCAAAAGATATCTTAGCCAGATCAAATGCCGGTCTCGTCACAAGCAGGGTTAAAAAAGAGAAGAGAGGTACACCCTTACCATGGGAAGACTTAATCGGAGCAGGAAATGAGGGGCTTGCAGAAGGCATTAACAGGCGTGATCCTAATAAAGGTAAGCTCTCTACAGTAAGCACTCCTTGGATTAGACAAAAAGTGCAAAGAACAATAGAAAGTACGAGTGCAGCGATTAAAAGACCACACAATGTTCAAAGGGATATACGACGTATTGAAGGTGTAATTGCACACTTGAGGGAACAAAGGGTTAAGCCGACAAATGAGATTTTAGCAGAGATGCTCGACTGGACGCCTGAAAAGGTAGAGGCCACACTGAAATGGCGGCTGCTAGGATATAGAGATAGATATGATTCATTGGATGCATCTGAATATGAGGAAGAAGAAGCACCATATGGAGATTCTCTTTCTGGAGAGGATCTTCTTAATGGCGAAGAAGATGAACCAGACGCCTTTACTACCGCAGTAACGCAAGACTTTCAACGTACTGTGCAATCTCAAGTTGAGGTGGATGATACCTTGACAGATGATGAGCGTCGACTAATTGAATTTCGTTTTGGCCTTAATGGTCATCCAGAGCTTTCAATGAAAGAAATCGCAGCGTTATTAGGTTTTTCACGCAAATGGGCATATGATCTTGAAAATAGTGCACTAGATAAGCTTAAAAATAGTGCAGGGCTTAAGGATTTAGTAGAAGCCGAAAGATCTGTAGATGGCTACATCCACAATGGTACAGAAGCTATTAAGATTATGCGAGAGAGGGTGGATAGGTTCAGGGAAGAGGGTGAGTCTGATCAGATGAAAGATATTACTAAAGATAAGACTATGCAGGAAGATTTACAGGCTATTGAAGAGCGAGTAGGGGTTAAGATATGTACTGTAAGGAATAAGGACTCAAGACCGGTGATTCTCGCAACAGATGCAGTGGTAGTAGATAGAGAAGACTATTGCCTAGGCCTTGATAATCACACAAATGGCAACAACACAATAGTATTGTGCAATGAAATCCTGCGCAACCCCAATCCTCTAATCCGCCAGGAGTATATCTATCACGAGTTAATATGCTCGCAATTCAGGCATGATACTGCAATAGCTATGCAACGTGAACACTTTGACGAAGAGAACAAGTTACGTAAATGGCTAAGAATGGCCATAGATACCAAAACATGCATACCAGAAGAGGATAAGAATAAAAAGTGGCTCTTTGATAAAGACGGAAATTATGTAAAGGCGTTTATTCGCATAAATAGAGATGAGTTTAATGATATAGAAGGCGGGGTTATTGAGAGGCATTATCTCGATGGAAGTGGCAGCCTAACTTTTGCAGGCCATAGTAACTGGCTCAACTTTGATAATTATGGCGATAGGAGAATATCCTTCGATGTTATTAACATAGATGGCGGAGATACAGTAATAAGCGAGGTCCGTATCTATGATGAAGAAGGCGAATATATCGAAAAGGTGTTCGATGATATACGCATCCTCCTTGATGAAAATGGAAAGAGTGTAGATTGTTTCCGCAACATGAGTGGTACGAAATTCAATGAGATAGAAGCAGGCACAGTAGAGAATCATAAGCTTAACGCAAATGGAGCATTGAGCATTGCAGGAAATTTAAACTGGCTCACATTTAGTAATTATGGTGACAGGGAGGTATCCTTTGATGTTAAAAAGATAAAAGGTGGACGGACTATAATAAAAGAAGTGAGAGTATATAAAGAAGAAG
>CAYLIX010000121.1:0-4334 GCA_964383775.1 uncultured Planctomycetia bacterium | reverse complement strand
CCTCGTGATCCTCCACGTGAACCTGCTTCTCCTTCACCCTGGATCCTGAGCCTGTTACCTGTATGTACGCCTGCAGGTACCTTTACATTAATACGCCTCTTCTCCTTTATCCTGCCTGAACCTGAACACTTTACGCATGGGCTCTTTATGATCTTACCTTCACCTCTGCAGCGGGAACATGTCCGCGCAATATTGAAGAATCCTCCTGAAGATACTACCTGTCCTCTGCCACCGCACTCTTTGCAGGTTTCAAGCTTAGTGCCTGGTTTGGCGCCGCTGCCTTTACAGGTATCACACTCTTCATACCGCCAGATATCGAGCTTCTTCTCAATACCCTTTGCCGCATCAATAAATTCTATCTCAAGTTCATACTGGAGATCGCTTCCACGCCTTGATCTTGAGCGTGACCTTGATGTGTTGCCTCCAAATATATCCCCACCCATTCCAAAGCTGCTTAAGATATCTCCGAGACCACTGAATATATCACCGAATTCATCAAAGTGTGTAAAGTCTGACCACTTAAACCCGCCGCCTGAAAAAGCACTGCCCATGCCTGCATGGCCAAACTGGTCATATGTGGCCCGTTTCTTAGGATCACTCAAGACCTCGTAAGCCTCTGAGACCTCTTTAAACTTATCCTCAGCTGCCTTATCTCCGGGGTTTTTATCGGGATGGAGCTTGAGCGCCAGTCTTCTATATGCCTTCTTGATCTCAGACTGGTCCGTCTCTCTTGATAATCCCAAGACCTCGTAATAATCGCGTTTCATAATATGTCATTCCGTCCGCGTTGTCATTCCGGCCGAGCGAAGCGAGTGCCGGAATCTATTTCTCATCCTTTTTCTCATCATCCACTTTATATTCTGCATCGACCACATCATCGTCTTTCTTCTCTTTTGCTGTATCGGGTTTTGCAGTCTTGCCCTTCTCTGCTTCCTGCTTCTTTGCAGCCTCCTTGTACATCTCTTCTGCCAGCTTATGAGCAGACTTTGCTATCTCTTCTGTGACCTTTTTGAGCTCTTCTGGCTTCTCGCTCGTTAAGGTCTTCTTGCCCTTTTCAATGGCCTCTTCTATTTTTTTCTTCTCATCTGCTGTTACCTTATCACCGTGCTCTTTTATCGACTTCTCTGTAGCATAGATGATAGAGTCTAGCTGGTTTCTGGCATCTACAAGTTCCCGCTTTGTCTTATCCTCTGACTCATGGAGCTTTGCCTCTTTTACCATCTTATCTATCTCTTCTTTTGATAAACCGCTCGATGTCTCGATCCTGATCTTCTGCTCCTTGCCTGTAGCGAGATCCTTTGCAGAGACATGAACAATGCCGTTTGCATCTATGTCAAAGGCCACCTCTATCTGCGGCACACCTCTTGGCGCTGCCGGTATACCGACAAGGTCAAATTTGCCAAGGGTCCTGTTATCCTGAGCCATACCCCTCTCACCCTGCAACACATGTATAGAGACTGCAGTCTGATTATCTGCTGCAGTTGAGAATACCTGGCTCTTCTTTGTAGGGATGGTCGTGTTCTTCTCAATAAGCTTGGTCATGACACTCCCAAGGGTCTCTATGCCTAAGCTAAGTGGTGTAACATCCAAGAGCACTATATCCTTTAATTTTGAATCACCGCTTAAGATACCACCTTGTATGCCTGCGCCTATTGCAACGACCTCATCAGGGTTTACTCCCTTATGTGGTTCTTTACCAAAGAGGTCTTTTACAATACTCTGTACCTTAGGCATCCTCGTCTGTCCGCCTACCAATATGATCTCATCTATATCATCTGCATTAAGGCCTGCATCTTCAAGCGCCTGTTTGCACGGAGGGATCGTCTTATCCAAAAGATCATCTACGAGCTGTTCCAGTTTAGAGCGCGTAAGCGTCATGGTAAGGTGCTTAGGCCCGGACTGGTCAGCAGTAATAAATGGCAGGTTGATCTCAGTCTGTATATTCGAGGACAATTCACACTTTGCCTTCTCTGCCGCCTCTTTAAGGCGCTGCAATGCCATCTTGTCCTTCTTAAGGTCAATACCCTGGTCCTTTTTAAATTCATCTGCGAGCCATTCCATTACGCGCTGGTCAAGGTTGTCTCCACCAAGGTGTGTATCGCCATTGGTCGCCTTTACCTCAAATACACCATCTCCCAGCTCCAGTATCGATATATCAAATGTTCCACCACCAAGATCAAATACAGCTACCTTCTCATCCTTCTTCTTCTGAAGGCCGTATGCCAAGGATGCAGCAGTAGGTTCATTGATAATCCTCGATACCTCAAGCCCTGCGATCCTACCCGCGTCCTTTGTTGCCTGTCTCTGTGAGTCATTAAAATATGCAGGTACTGTTATGACTGCCTGTGTTACCTTCTCTCCAAGATAATCCTCTGCTGTCTGCTTCATCTTCTGCAGAACCATGGCAGATATCTCAGGTGGGGTATGTTTCTTACCACCTGCTACTACGACTACGCTTCCCTTTGAATCTTCATCCACTTTGTAAGGTACGAGCTTCTCTTCAGTCTCTACCTCTACGTGGCGCCTGCCCATAAAACGTTTTATTGAGAAGACTGTATTCTCTGGGTTTGTTATGCCCTGCCTCTTTGCTGCCTGGCCTACGAGTCTCTCACCCGTCTTTGTAAATGCCACGATCGATGGAGTAGTCCTTGCACCTTCAGCATTTGCAATGACCTTGGGCTCTCCACCCTCCATTATCGCTACACACGAATTTGTCGTACCTAAGTCAATACCTATTATCTTTCCCATCTTACGCTTTTCCTCCTTTAGAAACCTTTACAATTGCAGGCCTTATTAGCCTGCCGTGTAATTTATATCCTGTCTGTATCTCCTCGACTATTGTATCTTCAGGATGTTCATTTGTCTCTACTACTGCTATTGCCTCATGCACATGCGGGTCAAACTTTTCTCCCACGCTCTTTACCTGCTCTACACCACAATCCTTAAAGAGATTGTGCAGCTCCTTCTGGACCATCTTTATGCCCTGCATAATAGCGTCAGTCTCATCAGTATGCTTTACTGAGGATATGGCGCGGTCAAAATTGTCCACTATCGGAAGGAGGCGCAATATGATCCCTTCATTTGCAAATTTCAGAAACTCTTCCTTCTCTTTTTCAATACGCCTCTTTGTATTGTCAAGCTCTGCCTTTGCCCTCAGCATATCATCATAATATTCATCGTGCTTCTTTGCCTTATCGCTTAAAGTATCAAACTCTTCCTTTGTTATGCTTATCTTCTTCTTTGCCTGACTCTTCTTATGCATCTTCTTTTCCATGTAGGTTTCCTCTTTATAAGATACTATCGAGCAGTCTGGTCATTGAGACTGCAATGCTATTTACAGCGGGAATGACCTTATCATACTCCATGCGCATCGGGCCTATGATACCGAGTGAACCAGTAGTCTTATCATCCGCTCCATAATTTGCTGTAATGAGTGTGCACTCTCCGAGCCCGAGCGCGTTATTCTCATTTCCTATGTGCACCTTTACACCATTACTTCTTAGGTCCTGTCCCATAAGCTCCAAGAGCCCCTTCTTCTCTTCTAAGGCCTTGAGCACACATGAGATCTTCTGTACATTCTGGAATTCAGGCTGTTCTACTAATAGATAAGCTCCATAATAATAGAGCCTCTGGTCTAATTCATGCGGGAATAAAGCAAGACAAGTCTGGGAAGTGGTCTGTGAGCAGAGCTGCAGCCCATTTAATATAACATCCTCTATAGAGCTCGACATAATACGGGAGAGGGTCTCTTCCATATAAGCCTCTTCAAGCGTTGGGAACTCATCGGCTTCCAAGAGTGAATCTACATAGAGCCTATAACCCTTATCAGTAGGTATCCTGCCAGCAGAGGTATGCGGGTGTGTAATAAAACCCATCTCTTCTAATTCATACATAATATTCCTAATGGTAGCGCTGGACAGGCCCATATCCTTGGACACTAGCATTGACCCCACTGGCTCAGCAGTGGCAGCATAGTGCCTCACAACCATCTCCAATACCCGTTTCTGACGATCTGACTTTTGCTCTTTACGCATATCTTCCCTTCATAACTTTAGCACTCCATATCATGGAGTGCTAAGGCAACATTGTACCATACCCCAATCTCTTGTCAAGGGGAAATTATCATAAAAAGAAACGTTTTCCTTCATATGGGGACAGTTCTTCATAAGACTTTGGTGTAATAAAAACTGTCCCCACTATGCAAGTCTAGTCTATTCCAGGAAAGCCTTTTTGGATGGATAATCTATGGTAAGTTTAAATTTAGCCAGAAGATCAGCAAATCCAATTATAACTGGTACTTCATCAGAATTTGCAAAATAACAAGAAATCTCCAG
>CAYLIX010000120.1:0-4365 GCA_964383775.1 uncultured Planctomycetia bacterium | reverse complement strand
AAATGACGTAAATCTTACCAAGGCTCTTAAGGACGCCCTCCTTTGTATTGTCAAAGTCTGAACAGTGCTGGGTCGGCATGATCCATGTCTCAAATGGAAAGCGTGAACAGAAAGGATTTATAGCTATCAAACCGTCAACCTTAGCTATCACGCGCTTATCTTCTTTTAATTCCTGCTTTATCATATCACAGAATACACATCTCTCTTTATAATCATAATAGCGCTTAGCACCCTTCAGCTCTTCCTTTACACGCTTTGGAGTTACCGGAGTCGCAATGAATTGCAGATGCATATGTCCGAGATTACTCCCGCCTGCAGCCTTTCCATGATTTGCAAATACGAGGACATACTTAAGCCTCTTATCTTCTCTAAGGGACTTCATCCTCTGGATCAGCAATCCAACACTCTTCACCAGCTGCTCACCTTTTATATTGTGGATGCTCCCTGTGTGCTTGGGTGTCATGACCAGGACTTCGTGAGTACCTATGCCATTCATCAGATCATAGATACCCTTGCCATGCCTATCAAGGTATCCATCTGGCTTAAGATACCCGGATATGCTGGGGACTATCCTTGCATCCCATCCAGGGGTATTCGGCTTTGTGTCGGGTCTTCTAACGGCAATGATCTCAGGTGGGGTCTGTGATTCATTCCCCTCACAATAGGGGCACTCTTTGGGGGATAGCTTCTCACTCTCTATCTTAAAGTCACTGGGGCGCTTAGCCCTATCAGTGGCTATGATTACCCATCTACCTATAATCGGATCTCGCCTTAACTCTGGCATCTATCTCTCCCTTACTATGTCCAAATTATATCAAACATACTTATATATGTCTACTAATAATATATAGTGTTGAAGCGTTTTCATTTTTACGTTCCTTGTTGGAAAACGCTTCAGTATGAAGCCTTATCTGAAACGTTTTCCTCATGCAAGTGGCATAGCTGAAAACGTTTCAAGGCCGTACAGTGAAGACGTTTCAAAAATCCGTGCGCTTCAAACTACATGATTGTTATAACTTATGGCCGCGGAGGAATGCAGCAGATGTAAGGGGTTTGCCCCCTTGCAGTTGGAGAGACTTTATGATCAGCTTACCATTACCCGTGGCCATGACAATACCATCATCACTCTTGTCAATAATATCCCCTGGTTTGCCCTTTTCTACTCTCTCTTCGCTATAATCGCTCTCAAGGATCTTAACGCTCTTACCCTTCCACTCTGTATACGCGCCTGGCCATGGAAGGAGCCCTCTTACGCGGTTGTGTATATCTTTAGCAGAGATAGACCAGTCGATGAGCCCGTCTGACTTCTTCAGTTTGGCTGCATACGTGGCGAGTTTATGGTCTTGTTCTTTTAGGGAAGCTTTATTCTTTCTTATTGAGTCTATGGTCTTGATAAGCAGTTCGCTGCCGGATAAAGATAGTTTCTGCGCAAGTGTCTCGCTCGTGTCATCTCCTGATACTTCAAGCTCTTCTTGTAAGATAATCTCTCCTTCATCCATGCGCTCGTTCATCTTTATTGTGGTAACACCTGTGGATGTCTCACCATTCATAATAACCCAATTTATGGGTGCCGCACCCCTGTATTTAGGAAGGAGTGATGCATGCAGGTTTACGCAATACTTCTTGGGTATATCGAGAACTACTTTTTTTAGTATCTGGCCAAATGCTACTACTATGAATAGATCCGCATTATATTTTTTTAAGATCTTGATCGTCTCTGAGTTCGATATATCCTCAAATTGGTGGATTGGTATGTTCGATCCTTTAAGTGCAAGCTTGACAGGAGACGGCGTAATCTTAAGGTGCCTGCCCTTCTTTCGATCCGGCTGAGTCACAACAGCTAAAAGCTCGTCGCTAGAACCCATTATTCTCTTTAATGACGATACTGCGAATCTTGATGTGCCGAAAAATATGAGTCTCATTCTTCCTCCTAAACTGAGATCGGGTCAACGTCCACGGCTATAAAGACACCTGATGGTCTCCTCGTCTTGCCCAAGATAATTTTAAGTTCCCTGGTAGACCTCTCTATATCCTTGGTCTTTACCATGATATTCCATCTATATTGATTCCTGACCTTGGATATGACTGCAGGCGCAGGTCCCAAGAGCTTAACCTCACTCATATCCTTCATTATGATCTTTGCGTAGGAGTGAGACGCCTTTATTACCTTCTCTTCTACCCTTGATCTTAACATAACTCTGATAAGATTTACAAATGGTGGAAGCGACAACTCCTGCCTAAGCACTATCTCTCTTTTGTAAAAAGAGGTGTAGTCATGATTGGAGGCAGTGGCAATGGCATAGTGCCCGGGCGTGTAAGTCTGTATAATAACCTTGCCCCCGTCCTTGCCCCTGCCTGCGCGTCCTGCCACCTGTGTAAGGAGATTGAACGTCCTCTCTGATGCGCGGAAGTCCGGCAGATTGAGCGTAGTATCCGCGCTGACTACCCCTACCAATGTCACCTTAGGAAAGTCGAGCCCCTTGGCTATCATCTGTGTTCCAACGAGGACATTTATATTATGGTGCTTAAAGCTATCGAGGATCCTGTGATGCGATCCGCGTTTCTTCGTAGTATCCGTATCCATCCGATCGGACTTTCCTTCGGGAAAGTAGCGATAGAGCTCACTCTCTACCTTTTCAGTGCCCATGCCATGGTATTTAACATAGCTGCTCTTGCACTTTGCACATATCGTAGGGGGCTCTTTGGAAAAGTTGCAATAATGGCACAGAACGCGCTTCTTGGAATAGTGGTAGATGAGAACTGAATCACACTTCTTGCACCTCAAGACATTTCCGCAGGATCTGCAATTAACAAAGGTAGAGAATCCCCTGCGGTTTAAGAATAACATGGCCTGTTCGTTTCTGGCCATGACACTCTCTATACTCTCCTTGAGCGCGCGGGAGAATATTGTGGCATGGTGGTGTTGAAAAAACTCTTTTCGCATATCCACTATGCTCACCTTTGGTAAATCTATATCCTTCATCCTCTTTGTAAGCTCTATAAGGTGGAATTTTTTGTTCTTTGCATTGTAATAACTCTCAAGTGAAGGCGTTGCGCTTCCCAGGATTACTGTGCTCGATGAAAGTTCTGCCCTCTTGAGCGCGACCTCTCTTGCATGGTAGCGCGGATTTGACTCCTGCTTATATGAGGTCTCATGCTCTTCATCTATTATTATGAGACCCAAATTTCTTAGGGGAGAAAATATTGCAGAGCGGGCCCCCACTACTATTCGGGCATCTCCACAGCGCATCCTATTGTATTCAGAGAACCTCTTGGACCCCAAAAGCGCGCTATGCATAACCGCTACCTGATTACCGAATCTTGATTTAAATCTCTCAACCGTTTGAGGAGTCAGGGAGATCTCTGGAACGAGCACAATGCTCGACTTATCTTTCTTTAGCGCATGGTCTATTGCCTGCATATAAACTTCAGTCTTGCCGCTCGCTGTGATACCATGCAGAAGATATACATTACAATCGGAATTATCAATGGAGCGATTTATCTTATTGAGTGCGGATTGTTGTTCATCTGTAGGTTTGTGTGCATCACTCATTTTGGGCATCTTCTCTTCTGTCTTATTCCTCGGCTTAATACTCGTCTTGCCCTTCTTTAGTACGCCCGGTATGGCTGCCTCTACTGCCTCACCCCATGATGAGATATAATATTGCGAGATCCATTTCGTAAGAAGAAGGAGCTCTTTTGATATAATAGGCTCCCTGTCCACTATGCTCTCTATTGGTTTTACGTCATCTATATCTGCCTTCTCCATAATATCGACGATATAACCGACTACCTTTCTTGGGCCAAATGGTACCCAGACCCTCTTGCCGATAGCTATATCTCTTTCCAAATTTTTGGGGATTCTGTATGAGAAGGGTTTGTCTATCGGAAGTTTGATGATTACTGACGCGTATCTCATCTTAATTCTGCCATGATCTTTTTCATATCCTGCCATACCAGCTTCTTGTCACTGGGGTTTCTCAAAAGGTACGCTGGATGGAATGTAGGCATGAACTTTATGCCGCGATAATCATGAAACCGGCCTCTTAGTCTCGATATAGGCGTCATACTCTTTAGAAGCGTCTGTGCAGCAACCTTGCCGAGCGCACAGATGACCTTTGGCCTTATCATATCAAGTTGCTTAAATAGAAACTCTTCACAGGCCAATACTTCAGTAGGCAGAGGATTTCTATTATTAGGGGGTCTGCACTTTACAATATTTGCTATGTATACATTCTGCCTCTTAAGTCCCATGGCCTCTATGATCTTTGTAAGCAGTTTCCCTGCCCTGCCCACAAATGGAAGCCCTTGCATATCCTCTTCATAGCCGGGCCCCTCGCCAATAAAGATCAGGTCTGCATCTTT
>CAYLIX010000119.1:0-4393 GCA_964383775.1 uncultured Planctomycetia bacterium | reverse complement strand
CTATCTAAAAGAAGGCCAAAGAGATAGAGATGCTATACCTGAAGGTCCTGCAGAAGGCAAAGATACTGCACCTGAAGACAGTGCAGGTGATGACGAGGAAGAGGAAGTAGAGGAAGAGTAAAACGACTTGTCATATTGTGTAGCAGGGTGTATAATACTCCTTTATTGGACATTACTAAAAGAGGAGTATTATGGCAAAGACGGTTGGGTTTGACAATGAGAAGTACTTGAATGAACAGACAAAGGCTATACTTGAGAGAGTAAGTAAGTTTGATGATAAGCTATACCTTGAGTTCGGTGGAAAGATAATCTTCGATTACCATGCCTCACGTGTCCTCCCAGGATTTGACCCAAATGTAAAGATGCGCCTCTTCCAAAAACTTAAAGATAAAGCGGATATTATACTTTGTATATATGCAGGTGATATAGAACGGCGTAAGGTAAGGGCAGACTTTGGTATTACGTATGATGTTGATGCCTTAAAGCTCATAGATGATCTCCGTGCCTGGGGCATAGATGTTACGGCTGTAGTCATAACGCGCTATGATAATCAACCCGCTGCAAAGATATTTAAGAATAAGCTTGAGCGTAGACATATAAAGGTATATACGCATAAGTTTACAAAAGGATATCCTACTGATGTAGACAGAATAGTAAGCGACGAGGGATATGGCGCAAATGCATATATAGAGACTAAGAAGCCTCTCGTCATAGTGACTGCACCTGGTCCAGGATCCGGAAAGCTTGCCACATGTTTATCGCAACTCTACCATGATTACAAGAAGGGTAGAAAGAGCGGGTATGCAAAGTTTGAGACCTTCCCTATATGGAACATTCCCCTTAAACACCCTGTAAATGTAGCCTATGAAGCTGCTACTGCGGATCTCAGAGACTTTAACCTCGTAGACCCATTCCATCTTGAGACTTATAATGAAGAGACTATAAATTATAATAGGGATGTAGAAGTATTTCCAGTATTAAAGAGCATACTGGAGAAGATAACAGGCGGCAAGTCCATGTATAATTCTCCCACTGATATGGGTGTAAATAGGGCAGGCTTTGGCATAGTAAAGGATGACGCAGTAAAGGAAGCAGCCAAGCAGGAGATCATACGGAGATTCTTTAAGTATTCGTGTGAATATGCTATGGGTTTGGTAGATAAAGAGACGGTCGAGCGTTCAGAAGAGATTATGAACCAGATGCACCTCAATGCAGAATTACGCTCTGTAGTAGGTCCTGCGCGCAAGGCAGCAAAAGAGGCAGAGAATAAGAAGAAGGGCAATGAGGGTATATATTGTGGAGCTGCGCTCGAATTAATAGATGGTACCATAATAAGCGGTAAGAACTCCCCGCTTATGCATGCAGCTTCAAGCGTAGTCTTAAATGGCATAAAGAACCTGGCCCAGATACCGGATAAGATACACCTATTAGCGCCCAATATCATAGACTCAATAGGCAATCTAAAGAAGAACGTATTAAAGTCAAAGGCAGTGAGCCTGGACCTTGAAGAGACGCTCATAGCTCTTAGCATAAGCGCTGCAACGAATCCTACAGCACAGCTTGCTATGGAGAAGCTAAAAGAGCTCAAAGGGTGTGATGTGCATATGACGCATATGCCTACACCTGGTGATGAGGCAGGCTTAAGAAGGCTTGGAGTCAATCTTACGAGTGATCCGCATTTTTCCACAAAGAGCTTATTTGAAATATAGTAAATATGGAGGAATAGAATGAGTGGTATATTTGGTGTTGTATCTAAAGATAGTTGCATGCAGGATCTCTTTTATGGAACAGACTATCATTCGCACCTGGGCACTCAATTCGGTGGTATAGCAGTGCTCGGTAAGGATTTTACACGCCAGATACATAATATTTCACAGAGCCAGTTTAAGTCAAAGTTCTTTGATGATTTTCAGAAGATAAAGGCCAATAAAGGCATAGGTGTCATAAGCGCATTTGATGAGCAGCCTATATACTTAAATTCCAAACTCGGCCCTTTCTCAGTAGTAGTAAACGGACTTATAGAGAATGCAGAGGAGCTTGCGTATAATCTGCGTCAAAAGGGCATCTCCTTTGGTGAGGTATCCGGCCATACTGTTAATGAAGCAGAGCTCGTTGCAAAGATGATAAGCCAGGGCGAGAATTTTATAGACGGTATAGAGGGAGTCTTTAATTCTATAAAAGGATCATGCTCTTTACTCGTACTCAATAAGAACGGCATATATGCTGCAAGAGATAGGTTCGGATATACACCGCTTATAGTGGGCCAGAAGACAGACTCCCTTGCCGTGACCTCTGAGACATGCGCATTTCCAAACAGCGGCTACAAGATAGTAAAGTATCTGCAGCCGGGTGAGATAGTATTAATAAATGAGAACGGTATGACCCAAAAGAGGGCAGGAGGAGATACAAATCAGATCTGTACATTCTTATGGATATATACAGGATTTCCTGCATCAAACTATGAAGGGATAAATACAGAGAGGGTAAGGGAAAAATCAGGGAGCTTCCTTGCAAAGAAGGATAAGGATATAGGCGTAGATGTTGTGGCAGGAGTGCCTGATTCAGGGACTGCGCATGCTATTGGCTATGCAATGGAATCTGGTAAGCCTTACAGGCGTCCATTTGTAAAGTATACGCCTGGTTACGGAAGAAGCTATACGCCTCCATCACAGGAGACGAGGGATCTAGTGGCAAAGATGAAGCTCATTCCCATAAAAGAGATTATTGAGAATAACAAGGTCGTCATCTGTGAGGATTCCATAGTAAGAGGTACACAGCTTAAGAACTTTGCCATAAAGAAGCTCTGGGATAATGGCGCAAAAGAGATACATGTCAGACCCGCATGCCCGCCTTTGATGTTTCCATGCAGGTTTAATCTCTCTACGCGTTCTATACATGAGCTTGCTGCCAGGAGAGCCATACGGAGCCTCGAAGGGCATGATGTTGCGGATGTGGCAGAGTATGTCGACTCCAATTCAGATAAGTATAAGGCCATGATCGACTGGATTGCAAAGGACATTGAAGTGACGACCTTAAGATACCAGACTGTTGATGATATGGTCGAGGCTGTAGGTCTTCCTAAAGAGAGACTATGCCTCTATTGCTGGACTGGTGAATGCCCGAATAAAGCTGGGTGTAGTAAGAATAAGAAAGATAAGAGCAGTATATCTATTTAATAGGCCCTTGCATGCCTGCTCTTTGCGCTTACATCCATGCTTTTAAATATCTTTAATGCCTCACGATAGGTAAAGTCTGCTGCCTCAGCCTGGCTCATACCGCTTGAAACATCATATCTATAACCGAGCCTTTCACCCGAGGTCTTATCACTCCTATTGATGTTGGTGATGCCAAATCTTTTATAATTATTAAATACATGCGTGTTATCTTCGAGACAGAACGGCTGGAACATACATGTATCATATAGGGATCTGTTCTCTACTAGAAACTTAAGTGTCTGGCGCGCTTCTTCGAGTGTCTCTCCGGGGAATCCAAAGATGATATGTAGGCCAATATTTATAGCAGCATCTTTTAAGCTAGTGAGAATATGTTTAATGTCTGCTTGAGTGAGATCCTTATGGCATTTATTCATTAGGTGTAGCACGCGTGGTGTGATCGATTCTAAGCCAATGGATACTTGATATAATCCAGAATCTCTTAAAGTGCGGCAAAACTCAAGATCTGCAAAATCTTTACTTAAGATGATGCTGCACGTCCACTTTATATTGAGGGACTCTTTTGAGATCCTCTCTGTAATGCCCTTCATAAACCTCGGAGGTAAAGCATCGTCTACAAACCTAAAGTTCGATACATTGTATCTTTCCTTTAAGCCCTTTATGATCTCTATGGACTTTTCCGGGGTAGTGATAGCGTATCTATGTTCATTTATAGTGGCATATGTACAGAAGTTGCACTTATTCCAAAAGCATCCCTTTGATGCCATAAGCGGCAGCTGTCGTCTATATATAGCAGGGTCAAAGCCAGTAAAGTCTGGTACAGTGAAGTCTCTGGGGTCCTGCCTAAAGAAACCGGTCGATTTTATATAGTCTTTAGGAGAGTTATCTTTTTTGTAGTATAGATTGGGTATAGTGCTAAGATTATCACAAGTGGTCTCATCCAATAGCATCTTTAGAGGCAGTTCACCATCACCAGTTATAAATACGTCGACGAGATTATGGAAGTGCCTATTTTTGGCAATGTGAGAGATATGTTTTGTGATCTGCGGGCCGCCCATGACTATGCGTATATCCTTACCCAGTAACTCTCTGGATGCCTTTGCTATGAGGATTGCAAAGAAGAGCAGTTCCGGGTAGACGGCTGATATGACGACTATAGAGGGGCTTCTATCTTTTAAGTATGATCTTAGGATTGCGCGAAATTATTAGTAGTAATTGCC
>CAYLIX010000118.1:0-4399 GCA_964383775.1 uncultured Planctomycetia bacterium | reverse complement strand
TACTCCTACCAGGTATGTTTGCAAGGGTCCTGGCGGATATATACGCAAAGGAGAATGCAATAGTCATACCGAATACTGCATTGAATAAAGAGGAAGAAGGATACATTACCTTTGTCGTGCACAAGAGCGAGCCTGAAATCCTGGATGGCGAAGAGCCAGAGGAGATGGATGAGTTTGATGAAGTCCTACCCGAAGAAGCCGGGGAAGAGGGCACTGTCGAGGCAAGACCAGTAGTCTTTGAATATCGCTCCAGCGACTTCTCCGTGATAAAAGAGGGCTTAGAAGAAGGAGACCTCGTAGTAGTAGAGACTCAGGAGAGGTTGAGGGATAAGATGAAGGTAATAATTACAGAAGTACAGGAGCATTTTCTGTAGGCCATTATGCACCTACCAGAATTTTCAGTAAGAAGGCCGGTAACTACCATAATGATGTTCAGCGGCATAATCCTTTTAGGGGTTATGTCCTGGAACCGGCTCCCGCAAGAACTCTTTCCACCTATCACATATCCGCAGCTTACTGTGGTGACTACATATGAGAATGCCGCCCCCGAAGAGATAGAGACGCAGATAACCCGTATTATAGAAGAGTCTATAGGTACAGTAAGTAACCTACGCCGGATAAGCTCTATATCAAAAGAGGGCGTATCTGTGGTAATGGGCGAATTCTTATGGGGCACCAATATGGACTTTGCTGCCTTGGGCGTGAGAGAGAAACTAGACCTTATCAAGGAACGCCTTCCCATAGATGCAGAAGAGCCGATAGTAAAGAAATATAATCCATTCGATCTGCCAATAGTGACCCTGAGCATAACCGGTGATATGCACCCGGCAAAGCTGCGCACACTGACCCAGCGGTATATAGAAGGCGAGCTTGAAAAGATAGGGGGAGTGGCATCTGCCGATATTGCGGGTGGTATAGAGCGGGAGATCCTGGTAGAGATAGACCAGGATAAGCTCCAGGCATCCGGTACGCCATTATTGGATGTAGTGAATGCAGTAAAGGATGCAAATGTCAATTACCCCGCTGGAACCATAAAAGAGGTCTTTACAGAGTACCTTATAAGGACGATAGGTGAATTCGAGAACGTCCCCGAGATAGAAGATATACCTATAGGCAGGGAAGATGCACAGCAGGAGGCGAGGGCGAGTTTTCCACAATATTCAAGAAAAGAGAATCCATATCTTGCACCGGCGGATAAGGCCCTGTCTGAAGATAGACTCATACTCCTTAGGGATGTGGCCGTAGCCAAGGATACCTTTAAAGAGGTCACCAGCATCTCCAGGTATAATGGTAGTGAAAACATATCCATCTCCGTCCAGAAACAAGCCGTTGCCAATACGATAGATGTTGCACGCAAGATCAAGAAGGCATTAAAAGAGATCAGAAGGACTATCACAAAGGATATAAAGATAGAGATTATTTATGACCAATCCGAATTTATAAAAAATTCCATAAACGGTGTAAGGGATGCCGCACTGCAGGGCGGCATGCTGGCATTCCTGGTATTGCTCATCTTCTTAAGAAATATCAGGAGTTCCATAATAGTCACCTGTGCAATACCGATATCCATAATGGCTGCATTCAGCTTTATGTATTTTGGGCGCCTCAGCCTCAATATGATGTCATTGGGAGGGCTGGCCCTCGGCGTAGGCATGCTAGTAGACAATGCCGTAGTCGTCATAGAGAATATCTTCAGGCACCGCGAGGCAGATAAGAAGGCGAAAGAATCAGCAAGTAAAGCCACCAGTGAAGTAGGTGGTGCTATATTTGCTTCGACCCTTACCACGATAGCCATATTCCTGCCGATAATCTTTGTAATAGGTATAGCTGGTCAGCTCTTTAAAGAACTGGCCTTTACTGTGACATTTTCACTCTTAGGATCTCTCATAGTAGCCCTCTCTCTGATACCTGTATTGAGCATGGTAGTCAAGGTAAAACACCGTCGTGAAATCACAAAAAAACGATCCAGCCATATATATACAAAATGCCTTAAATGGTTCTTTGCCCACAAGCTATTTACACTATTCGTGGTAATAATACTCTTCTTAATAAGCATCTCCATATTTACAGGGCTCGATAAAGAGCTTATGCCCAAGATCGACCAGGGGCAATTTATGATAAATGTTACTATGCCTACAGGCACACTCCTTAAAGTAACGGACAGCACAGCAGCGAAGATAGAGAATACCTTACTAGAGATGGACGATGTAGAGAGCGTTTCAGTGAGAGTGGGATCTACAAAGGGAAGGACCGGCGAAGAGGCCTTGCAGGCGCTTGGCTCGCATCAGGCAAGGATAATAGTAAACCTAAAAGACAAAAGGGGCCTCTCTACGCAGGAAGTAATACAGTCTTTAAAAGAGGCGTTGGGCCAGGTAGATATTAAAAAGACAGAAGTGGAATACCTTCTCCAGGAGTCGATGTTTCAAAGTTCATTTATGGGCCAGGCGCCCATAGCGCTGGAGGTAAAAGGACAGGAGCTCAGCCTCTTACGCAAATACTCTATAAAGACACGCAAGGCCCTGTCAAAGATAAAGGGCGTATATGGAGTAAAGACGAGTCTTACCCCGCCTTCACCAGAGACAAAAGCCTATGTAATCAAGGATAGGGCAGCTACATACGGATTATCTGTGAGTGATATTGCCCAGACCTCACACATAGCCATAAAGGGATATGTAGTTACAAAGTTTAAAGAGAAGGGCAAAGAGACGGATATAAAGGTAAGACTGCGCGAAGAAGATCGAAACAACATGTCAAAGCTTAGGCAATTGCTGGTCCATTCACCGCTTGGTCTCGATATACCATTATCAGAGGTATCATACTTTGGCATAGGAAAAGGCCCCAGCCAGATCGAACGCCTGGATCAGGAGAGGACTGTCCTTGTATCTGCTAATATATATAAGAGAGGGCTGGATAAGGTGATGGCGGATATAAAGCGTACATTATCCACTTTCAAACTGCCTGAAGGGTATACAATAAAACTAGGCGGCGAGAGTGAGGAGATGCAGGAATCTTTTAAGAGCCTCATATTTGCCCTGATCATAGCCGTCGTACTCGTCTACATGATAATGGCATCCATATTTGAATCTCTGTGGCAGCCCTTTGTAATAATGTTTACCGTACCGTTGTCTTTAATAGGAGTGGCATGGGCTCTTTTGATAACGAATACGACCGTAAGCATAGTAGTGCTACTCGGGATTATTATGCTGGGTGGTATAGTAGTAAATAATGGAATAGTCCTTATAGACTATGTTAATCTGCTGAGATCCAAGGGTACCCCTCTATTCGAAGCAGTCGTTACAGCTTCTGAGACGAGGCTTAGGCCTATCATGATGACTGCCCTTACCACGATCCTGGGCCTTATTCCCATGGCGTTTTCAACGACTGAAGGGGCTGAGCTTAGGGCTCCCCTGGCCATAACAGTTATGGGCGGGTTATTGAGCGCCACATTTCTTACTCTGGTAGTAATTCCAGCGCTGTATCTCTCTACCCAAGGTATGATCAATAAGATAAAAAGGGTAAAAGAGTAATGGCCCTTCCACATGTAGCCATCAAGAGGCCAGTAACTATACTGATGGCCGTCTTTATAGCCTTTCTTATGGGTGCCATATCCATATTCTATCTGCCTGTTGAGCTCATGCCCAATATAACGCTCGGAGAGATCAGCATAATAGTGCGCATAAGGGGCGGTATACCGCCTATAGAGGTAGAAGAGCGCGTAACAAAGCCCATAGAAGAGGCAGTAAGCACTGTAAGCCACTTAGAAGAGCTCTTATCCATATCAAAAGAAGGCGAATCGACAGTCGTTTTGAGTTTCCAGCCAGGTACAGACATGAACTTTGCCGCGCTCGAGGTGCGCGAAAAATTTTCAAAGGTCAAAAATAAACTGCCGCGCGAAATCGAAAAACCCATCATAGCAAATTATAAATATTCCGATTACCCCATAATGATCCTGGCGCTTACAAGCAACATATACTCTCCCGAACATTTGAGGAGGGTAGTCGATGAGACTATAAAGGATAAGTTAAAGAGAGTGGGCGGTGTTGCCAATGTGGATGTAGGCGGCGGCAGAGAGCGAAAGATACTCGTAGAGGTGGACCAGAAACGACTCGTAGCACATTCACTATCGCTTAACAGGCTGATAAGTATATTGGGCAGTAATAATCTAAACCTCCTGGCAGGTGAAGTAGAAAGAGAGAAGGAAAAGTACCTTATAAGAACAATAGGTGAATTCGAGAGCATAGAAGAGATCGAAAATATGGGGCTCACGACGAGCCCGACGGGCTCTATGCGCGTAGCCTTCACTTCGTAGGAAGCTTTGATCTTTTTTGGTTCCTCCTCGATCTCAGATTCGATCATTCTTAGACGTTTGGCCCAATGCCGCTGGTCCGCTGCCAATTGC
>CAYLIX010000117.1:0-4440 GCA_964383775.1 uncultured Planctomycetia bacterium | reverse complement strand
CCCTTAAAAGATATTATATCTGTTTGGATAGCCCAATTTCAGTGCATATCAGGCGAGTCCAGAGTATCTATCTTCGCAATTATACCTTTATGAAATGAATGAAAACTGCCGAAGCTATCTGAAATGGGAAATCCGGCCATGGCTACTTCTTGACCTACTTTTACGCGGCGCAGCGTTTTTATACGGACGGGCTTAAGGTGGCTTGTGATATCTTCTTTTTCCTGTGGGCTTAGCCCAGCAAAACCATAATTCGGCATGAGTATTGCTATATCAGCTGGCGTGTTTTGTTTTAAAACCCTGCATGGAATTACTACATGTATATCTTCACCTTTAGAAGGACAAGGTAGGGATATGCCAAGATCTTTTATTCTCCCTCGAGCTTTGATAGAGGTAGTAATGTGGGCATTTGTGATAACATAGTGCTTATCAGTAAAGATAAAGCCAGTGCCAACGATGTTGACACTATTTCCTTCTCTGAGAACAATAGGAACAACCGAGGGTTTAATTTTTTCTATGACTTTGGGGAAAGTCGGCGGTGAAAGGAGACCCCAAGAAATAAAAACTCCTATGACTATTCCAGCCAATAAGAATATAGCATGGGCAACATATTTTTTCATGATAAGCTTAATGAGGGACAGAATCTAAGTCACGGATTTCAGAAATCTCGCCGTTTAAGAAAGTAACGACAAATTTAGGGAAATCTTGTTCGTTTTCTGTATATCCAAAATAAAATTGTTGTTTGCAACCCGAAGGGGTATCTTCTTTTTCATAGAGCCTGTGAAGATACCCATCACAAATAAAGTAAAGCCGGCCCGGCTGAAGCTCCATCCAATTTCCATTCATGACATTTTCCATTTGCCAACGGGCCATGCCAATTTCAAGGTCTTTTACTCTTTCTCTTGCGTGTGGAAATGCTTCTTTGGACCAACTATATGATATAGGTCGGGATTCTACTTCTTGCCAATCGATATCTTTCACAGAAGATTCAGGCAACTCGAGAATATCTGTAACTTTATTATTTTCGCAAATAACAATAACGCGCTCTCTGGCAATGCCGTTCTGAATATACCCAAAGACATACTCATGTCTGTCTGCCCAAGGTGTTTGCATTTGCAGATCCAAGGTACGCAACCAACCATCACCGTAACTAGCAATAACACTTCCGTCATCATCAGTCATAGTCTGTAATTTCATTCTTTTTATGAATTTGGACGTAGACATGCCAATCTGAATTTTTTTAAGCCTTTTCTGTGCCCTTGAAAAAGCCCTTTTAGTCTGCGTCTGAGCAGCCATGGTCCAGGCAACTGCACTTGATTTTTCTTCTTTTGGCAATTTAGCTTGCTCTGAAAGAATGGATCTTTGTTTTTCATATGCCTCTATATCTGCCTGGGCTGTATGGCAGTTGAATATAAATAAACCAATAATTAGGCAAAGGGGGAAATTGCACAACTTTCTCATCTTATACCTCTTAGGATTTGTTTACTTTTTTCAATCGTAATCTTCGTAGGCCTTTACTCCGGTCACTGCCTTAACCAATGTGCCCCCACCATAAGTACCATACACAAAAGTCGACAAATAGGTATCCCAACTCTGCCCCAGAACAACGTTGCTCAGCCCAGCATCTAAAAAAGTTCTATTAGTCATTTGGTGGCATGTAGCGAGAAAGCCCCACGTAGGCTTGTTTACAGGAAGCACCTTATCAACGGGGAAATTACTTGCTTTAGCTCCAATATGTGTTAAGGCGGGTGCTTTTTGAAGTGGGCGCGTACCAGTAACTGCTAACGCATCGCCACCTCTATTTTTTACTGTCATAAGCTTTGAGCCAGGTTTATCAAAGCCTTCGGGAGGCAAGCGTTGGTTATCATATGGATCTACTCCTCTTTCTGGAACACTGTCTTTGGCCTTATCATAGGGTCCAACCGGCTTAGGTGGGCCGTAAATCATCCTGGACAACCCCATCTCAACACCTATAGTAGCTAGTGTATGCATGGTAATAGATGACCAAATATGGGCGGCCTTTGGGCGCATGCCTAACACATCATCAAAGAACTCGTGACCAGCCCGCTGGATTAGCTGACGCCCCTCACCTGTATCTAAAGCTGTTGTTGACACAGCCGCCGCAGTAGCAGCTATATATGTGGAGGGCATAGCGAAAGCTGCTGGGCCCATTATGATAAATGAAGCAACAAAAACTACTATTTCTGCTATAAATGCGTTCTTAATCTTCTTCCAAATGCTTTTCCATCCCAATCCAGTTGGATCAGTATAAATTATTGGATTGTTGCGGCAGTAGGCATAGCGATTTAGGTCCTGAGGATCATAGCTATGTTGTACTGTAGGATCGGCACTCATCCATCTGCCCAATGCGGGGTTGTAGAAACGCTTACCATAATAATAAAGCCCTGTTTCTTCATCCAGAGCCTTGCCATCAAAACGGTACATCAAATTATCTGCTCCGCTTATTTCAGCAACAGCTAACTCTCCATAAGGTTTATATTCTAAGTGTTGTACGATATTGCCGTCTTGGTCTGTAATTGCGTTAACATTGCCTCTAATGTCATAATGATAATGATAGATATCTCCATCTTGATTCATCGAAGCAACGCGCCTATTACCCATAAATATATGGTTCCAATACGTCTTGGCCATTTCATCATCAGCTTGCGCAGGATAGTACTGAAAGATAGAAGCTGATAAAAAGGAAACCACTAAAAGGAGTGATGCTGTTTTTTTCACCATTCTTTGGCCTATATTGAGTATCCCTAAATAAAATCCGGCTGTGACATCACAGCCGGACAACCAGGCTAAGCTATGGTTTCTCTTCTGTCGGGGAAGTGGTACATTTGTCTCACCTTCCTTTTAAAAAGCCACAAAAAGGTGACTCTACTATATTATACCACATACTTCAGAAAAAGCAAGGAAATTTAACCAAGCTTTTTTATTTCCCTAACATATTGCTGCATTAATTGTTAGCAAAACCAGGGTGTTTCGTCTTTAGTTCTTCAACGCAATCCTGGCAGAGGTATTCATCCTCGTATGAAACTCTGGATTTATAGGCAGGAGTCTTTTCTTTTTTGCAGTAACAGCACTCTGCAGGTTCTTCCCTGTCTTTAGGGTCGACCTTTTTAAAGGCCTCAAGATAGCCTTCTAACCATTCACCTTTTTTGTTGCGTATGATGGTGATAGGATGATCCTTATAGCCATAACCTAATTTTTGTCTTTTTGCCAGTTCTTTCTTCACCTGATTTATTAAAGATGCTGGTTTGTCAATGTGAAGCCGGCTTAGAAATCTTGACTCTGGGGGCTTATCATAGTCTCCAGATACGCTTCTCTTATACCTTCTGATGCGAGAACGTATGTTATCTTCATCAATTATCTCTGAGTTTGGAGATACTCCGAATAAATCTTCATGTCTGGTGGTATCTTTTACTGAAGTAAGGACAATTATAGGAATGTGCTCAACAATAGGTATGGAGCCCATTATCCTTATAACCTCCTCACCGGTAGTCTCAGGCATCATAAGGTCTAAGATTACAAGGTCTATGTCTTCTGAGGCGATTTTCTCTAAGGCCGCGGTTCCGTTAGCAGCGAAGGTGAGCTCGTAGTCTTCTGGTTTTAACCAAGAGGCAACCTTTTTTCTGATTTGCTCATCATCATCTACTATTAAAACCCTGTTAGGTTCATTGGGTTTTTTCTCACGTCCAAGCGCTCCTGGTTGAGCTTTAAGCATAAAGTCAACCTCTTCTAAGAGCCACTTTTCAAGGCGCTTTCTGAATTCTGCAGGGGTCTCTTTGGTCTTTATGCGTAGTATACTCTCTTTTAATTCCGGCTCAGGCTTTTTTCTTAGCTCTAATTTGCCGTCCCAACCTCGCTTTAGAGTGCCTTTTTCAAGCGCCTGCTTGCCTGCGCGGGTAATTTTAGATTGGGGTATACGGCGCACCAAAGCCTCTTTATAGGCATAAGAGCTTATTACGAGCACTTTTGTCTCCTTTAGGGACGCGTCATCGCGTATGGCCTCTAAGACTTCAACCCCGCCCATCTTAGGCATTTTTAGATCTAATATGACCGCATCGGCTTTTAGCTGCTTTAGTTTTTTAAGACCTTCTTTACCATCATATGCATAATCTGTTTCATAACCAGCTCTATCTAGTATATCCTGGTACCTTTCTACTAATTGTTTGTCATCGTCTATTATGAGTATGCGTGCCTTAGACATCGTTATACCTCCTTGCCTGAGGGTAAAATAAAGTAGAAGCTTGAGCCCTCATTTGGTTTACTTTCTGCCCAGATTCTGCCGCCATTGGCTTCAACCAACTGGCGTATGCTGGCCAGGCCTATGCCAACACCGTCTTTTTCTGTGCTCTGTTTTAAGCGCTTGAACGGTTCAAAGATGAAGTCCAGTTTTTCCTTAGGTATACCGCAGCCGGTGTCGTCTACCTT
>CAYLIX010000116.1:0-4440 GCA_964383775.1 uncultured Planctomycetia bacterium | reverse complement strand
TATCTATAACTCTATATTATAAAACTAGATAAGAGTATAACATATGTTTGTGAAAAAGTCAAATCTGCTTGGGGAGGGTAAAGATGAATCTGGAGAACTTACCTGGCTCAGACTCTGCCCAAATCCTGCCTCTATGGGCAGTTATGATATTTCTGGCTATTGTAAGGCCTATACCAATACCGCCTGACTTAAATTCAATCGTGCCGGTTGAGTGCTCATCTGTATTATGTGCCTCATAGAAACTCTCAAATATGCTCTCTAGCTTATCTTCAGGGATCCCTATACCATTATCTTCTACCTCTACACGGATATGATCATTGCCATCCCTTGCCCTTATCACTATCTTACCATGATCTGGGGTAAACCTGATCGCATTTAAGATCAAATTGACCAGGACCTGCCTTATGCCATTGGTATTCATCATAATAGGGCCAAGCCCCTTCTCTATATCATAAGAGAGGGTCTGATTTCTCCTCTTTAGAAAAGTGGCCATATCCTCCATAAGGGTCTCGATCAGTACCTCTATGCTAAATGGCTTAAGGCTATCATGAAAAGTAGTGGTAATGCCTGAGTGGAGCTCTGTAAGTGAGTCTTTTATCTTCTCCAGGCGCTTAAAGTACTTATTCATAGTACGTAAGGCCTCTTTCTGCTTATCAGTCAGCTCCCCCATCATCTTATCGAGCATAAGCTCTATATAGCCTTTGATCATAGTAATGGGGGTCATGAGCTCATGAGATGTCATGAGGGTAAATTTTGACTTCATCTCATTAAGCTCTTCAGTCCTCTTTTTAATCCAGAGGATGCGTTCCTTCTCCTTTAGCCCGTCAAACCAGATAAAGAAGATGTTGACTATGGTAACGGCAAAGAAGAAGTCTTCAGGAAGGATCTCTGCATGTGGGTACAAGAACTTATCGGCTATATATATGGCTATTATTATTGCGAGGGTAGATAAGAGCATTACCCTGAAGATGCTATCGATAGGCAGGGTCTCTACTACATCAGGCCTTCTGGTCATCCGAAGCACCTGGCCCTATCAGCCCTTTAATGGAAGAGTGTAGTACCTTAAAGTCAAATGGCTTTGTTATGTAGTCGTCTGCCCCGACCTCTCTACCCATCTTCTTATCTGCATCAGATGCCCTTACGCTTATTATGACTATAGGGATATGTTTCAATTTTTCATCAAACTTTACCATACGGCATATCCTGTAGCCATCCATCTTCGGGAGCATAAGGTCGAGGACTATAAGATCAGGCTTTTCCGTGCGTATCATCTGGAGCGCTTCCTTACCATCATAAGCAGTGATTATCGAGTATCCCTTCTTCTGAAGGAAACTCTTTACCATATCTACTAGATCCGGCTCATCGTCTATTACGAGTATTCTTTTTCTTGCCATAATAGAGGGCTCCTTTTTCTTATTATTATATCATTTATGCGCTACCCTTGCATATACAATTGTAGCAAATAATCCCAATAGTATCAATCCAATATGAGAAAATCTTAAACTTGCCCTTCTCCTTACAATCCCGCCTTTATAGTGAGGATTTAAGAATACATAGGCAAAATCATCCTCGTGTATCAATTCCCACTTCTGGTCTATCCGCTCTATAATATCACTTTCAACCCCTTTTATCCAGAAGATTAATTTTGAATCTGCAAGATATCTCTCTTTGCCTTTTGGTCTTACCTCCCAAAAGAGAGAATTTGTAGTAGGGCGTCCGCTAATAGCACCAAGCACTCCTGATGCGACCGCTGCATTCGAAGCAATTATATCCGTCGGCATTGTCCTATCCTCTATGAGCGCCTTCAGGGGCATAAAATCCCGTAGTATAAAGCCGCGAAAATTGGAGTGCTCATAGGCCTTTCCACTGGTGATATTGTAATATGTTGAGTCGCGCAAGTTGAACTTAGAGTATCCTCCATTCAGATTAAAGGCGGAGCCAAAGAATGCTAGATAGATCACTATCAATGCACCGATAGAGATGGCCTTCTTATAACTAAGTCTATTTAAGGTATTTTCAACAAGGGTAGCGGACAAGAGACCGAGACCCATAATGCCCTGCGCAGAAAATAGTCTGTAAGGATATCTTGCAAGGACTATAATGCTACCAAGCGTATATCCCCAGAACAACGGTATAAATAACCCCTTCTCTCTAGAAAATAAGACAAGCGAGAGGATACCGAATACCATAATAAAGAGACTGTATGAGACATACATGGCTTCACCCATTACCTGGAATGATATCTCATTTATATTATGCAGGTAGTGATAAAGAAGTGGTATTGCGGCTACAAGACTTACTCCAGATACAAAGAGGCATATGCCTCTGTATTCACGATATAAGAGAGCCAACATAAGAATAGATATTAAGAATATCCAGGGCATCCCCCCATGCATATAGAATGACAATGCCAAAGAAATTGCAGCACTCAAAGGACGTTTAAACCTTATGAAGAACCAAGCAAAGAGCCCGAGTATAATGGCCATGGATGCAGGCCCATTTGCAGATACGGCTGTATAAAAAGGAAAGAACCCGCTCAAGGTAAGTAGACTAAAGAAAGAGAACCTGGGATTATATAGCGCCCTTAATGTATACCAAAGGCCAAAGAAGGCCAATGGCAGGATGGAGACTTCTAGCAGGCGTATGGCATTTAATCCCCCTATCCCCATCTTCATGAGGAGTACCAGGATAAGGTGATAGAGCGGCGGATATACATGAGGCCTGCCTGCAGGGGCAAAGCTCCACCAGTCCTGCCCTATCCATCCCCCGGACTCAATAAAACCATTTGCCACAGATAGATGATAATATGCATCTATCCATTGGGGGAGTTCATAGAATCTTATCAATGAAAAGATAAGGATGAGGACAATGATTATAATGCTTGCTAAGTCAAAGCGACTATATTTGGGCATATTATTGCCCTGCATTTAGGGCCAGGAAATTCTTTAGTCTTCTGCTTCTGGTAGGATGCCTCAGCTTTCTCAAGGCCTTTGCTTCTATCTGGCGGACTCGTTCTCTGGTCACATTAAATATTGAGCCCACTTCTTCGAGGGTCCTGGGATAACCATCGCCTATACCAAAGCGAAGCTGCAAGACCCTCTTTTCGCGATCCGTCAGCGAGGCCAGGACATCGCCTACCTGTTCTTTCAGCATAGAGTATGCAGTTGCATTTGCAGGAGAGACGGCTCGTTTATCTTCTATAAAATCACCAAAATGCGTATCGCCCTCGTCGCCAATAGGGGTCTGTAGGGAGATCGGCTCCTGCGCTATCTTGAGTATGCCCCTTACCTTATCTACCGGCATCTTCATATCATATGCTATCTCTTCAGGCGTTGGTTCTTTGCCATTCTCCTGAACGAGGGCTCGGGATACCCTTATGAGCTTATTAATCGTCTCGGTCATATGCACTGGTATACGTATGGTACGGGACTGATCTGCTATCGAGCGGGTTATGGCCTGTCTTATCCACCAGGTTGCATATGTTGAGAATTTATATCCCCTCTCGTACTCAAATTTATCTACTGCCTTCATAAGGCCTATGTTGCCCTCCTGTATAAGGTCCAGGAAAGAGAGGCCTCTATTGGTATACTTTTTTGCTATGCTCACTACAAGCCTCAGGTTCGCTGCTACTAACTCTTTCTTTGCTTTGGTAAATTTTGCCTCTACTGCCTTAACAGACTTCAGGAGCTCCCTTATCTCTTTATACCTAAATCCAAACTCTCCCTCGCGCTTCTTTCTCTGTCTTGCAAGCTTTGAGATATTGCCGCGGGCCTTTCTCTTCTTCTGTTTCTTAAGCTCTCCGTCCAGCTCTTCTATTCTGATAACTCTGTCCTTTATAGAGGAGAAGATATCTTCTACAACGTTTGTGCAGAGATTGCACTCAATGAGATATTTCGTAATAGTATCTGGTTTTCTGGTATTTCTTATAAGGGCAGTAAGCTTTCTCAGCCGGGACTTTGTCTTCTTCCTGTCCGGTTTTAAATCGAGATTGATGAAGTCATCCATATTCTTCTTATCAACGAGCACATCCTTTACAACGGTGATCACTTCTGTCTTTGCAGGGCGGCACGCCAGTACAGCGTTTCTAAATCTCTTCTCTGCCAGCTTTATCTTCTGTGCAATGGTCAATTCTTCTTCTCTGGTAAGGAGCGGGATCTGACCCATCTGCCTGAGGTACATCTTGACCGGGTCATCTATGTGCGCAAGCTTACCCGGCTCTTGCGCCTCTTTGGTGGGTTGTTTTTCTGGTTGTGCTGCGGCGGTCTTCGACTTTTTGATAAACTCTTCCTGGGCCTCTTTTGAGTCGACTATCTTTATATCTTCCTTGCCCAGTAAAGTAAATATACGATCTATCTCTTCAGATGAGACTATGGTTTCAGGAAGGATATCATTGAGCTCTGCGTAGGTAAGGCACTTCTTCTTTCTGCCCATCTCCAGAAG
>CAYLIX010000115.1:0-4489 GCA_964383775.1 uncultured Planctomycetia bacterium | reverse complement strand
GAACTCTTAGGATTTGATCCCCTGTACATGGCAAATGAAGGGCGCGTGATAATAGTAGCAGCAAAAAGAAGTGCAAAGAAAATAGTCGATCTATTGAGACAACATCCAGAGGGAAGGGGCGCAGCTATTATAGGTGAAGTTACAAGAGGGGATAAGGGTAAGGTATCTCTTGAGACGAGCGCTGGGGGGCTGCGGCTTCTACGTATGCTCACCGGAGAGCAATTACCGCGCATCTGCTGATCATGGATAGAGCCATCTACAGAAATTGGGTGAAGAGCGAGGATCTAATAAAGACGATCGTCTCTTATAAAGAGACGGATCTATGTATAATGGGTAGTAAGGATCTTACGAAAGAGGCATTCGAGGCAATAAAGAGATATAGAAGCCAAATAGAAGAATATATCAAGAGATACCCTGAATTTAAAGAGTCTCTGGAGCCCATAGATGAGAAAAAAGACGCTACCCCTATAATAAAGAAGATGATAAAGGCGGGTAAGGCAGCAGGAGTAGGGCCTATGGCAGCAGTGGCAGGTGCAGTAGCAGAGTTTGTTGGCAAGGATCTACTCCAGTATTCTGATGAGATCATCATTGAGAATGGCGGCGACATTTTTATAAAGAGTAAGAAAGATAGAAGGCTCGGCCTCTTCGCCGGGGATTCACCCTTGACAGGCAAGTTATCATTTGAGATAATGCATAAAGATACGCCCCTGGGCGTATGTACCTCAAGCGGCACTGTCGGCCCATCTTTAAGCCTTGGCAAGGCAGATGCAGCATGTATAATCTCTAAGGATACTGCGCTTGCTGATGCAGTGGCCACTAAGACAGGGAATATGGTAAAGGTAGCATCAGATTTAGAACCTGTTGTGAATTTTGCAAAGTCTGTCCACGGTGTAACCGGAGTGATCGTTATATTTAAAGACAAGATAGGCACATGGGGCAAGATAAAACTGGGAGCAAAAGCGTAAGCATAATGGTAAAGAAACGAATCGTATTAAAATTTCCGCATAAACTTCTTGATGAGCCGATAGTATTTAAGCTCGTTAAAGACTATAATCTCGTCTTTAATATACTCCAGGCCAGGATCACGCCTAAAGAAGAGGGGCTCATGGTCCTTGAGTTGTCAGGCAAGAAAGAGGACTATGCCCAAGGTGTAAAGTATCTCCAGGATAATGGCGTTACAATACAGCCATTGTCCCAGGATGTGACGCGGGATGATGATAAATGCAATCATTGCGGCGCATGTGTCAGTGTATGCCCGACAGCTGCTTTATCAGTCAATAGAAAGACCATGAATATTGATTTTGACCCCTCCAAATGTATTGCCTGTGAACTCTGTGTAAGGGCTTGTCCGCCCAGGGCAATGAAGGTCAAATTCTAGCCTATATCTAACTTTTGTTAGATACCATTTATATTCAAAACTTAGTAATTAACATGCATGGACTATAACTATTTGATTCATATAGTGTTATACACAAATTAAGAATCAAAATAGTTAGATATTTTTTTTGTTTTTTCTCTTTATATATGATATACTATATATGCAAACTAAACTGATAAAAAAAGTCGTTTTCAAAAGGAGAAAAGAATGAAGATATATATCAAAAAGACAACTTCACTAATAACCGCTATTGTTTTTATGGTATTGTCAGTATACACCCCTGATATAGCCCACGCCCAGATCAATGTACCCATTATAAATCAAGCAATAGAGATCACACCCCTTGCAAACATAGCTGACTTAAAGATCTCAAAGGAGCATGGCACACTAAGAGAGTCTCACCAAGGCCCCAATGGAAAACTCATCATACATATCCAGGATGCACACACCAATTACTCAGGACAGAAGAGCCTGGCACAGATATTAAAAGGCATAGTAGATCAGCATGGTATAGATACTGTACTTGTGGAAGGCGGATGGGGTGATGTAGGGCTCTCAATACTGCGCCACTTTGGCACAGATGAACATAAGATGCAGTTAGCAGATAAGTATCTCAAGAATGGAAAGATTGCAGGTGAAGAGTATCTGGATATAGTATCACGCCCCACCTCTACAAGATTCAATCTCTATGGCATAGAAGACAAGGCATTATATAAGTCCAATCTCAGACAATACCTAAGGATAGATAGATTTAACAAGAGGGCAAATAAATTTGTAGATTCTTTTAATAGATCTCTATCCATATTAAAGAATAAGCTCTATTCAAAGGAACTAAAGGAGTTTGATAGAAAGAGATATGACTATGACAATGAACGCCTCGATATAGTCTCTTATTGCAGATATTTAAGAAAAACACTGACTCAAAGTAAGGAAGATTCTAACCTTACTAATAATCGCAACGAAATCAATACACTCCTGCAGGTCCACCAATTTGAAAGTTCCATTGATTTTGATACAGTCAATACTGAGCGTGACGAATATATAGCAGAGCTTTCCAAGAATCTTGCTAAGGACAAGCAAGCAGATCTCCTTGCACAATCCATAGAGTTTAAGACAGGCACATTATCTCCAGGCACTTACTATGCCTATATAAAGGGTATGGCCAAGGAGACAGGCATAGATATAAGGAAGTATCCTAATTTACATACTTATATATACTATATAACGCTCTTTGAGGGGCTGAACTCTGATAAGCTCTTTGAGGAGATTAAGGTACTTGAAGCCATAACAGAAGCGTATCTTTGTAATAATGATACACAATCTAAAATAGCAGAGATTGCAAGGGGCATAACACTCATAAAAGATCTTGTCAATCTTCGCTTATCTCCAGATAGCCTGAAAGAGTACCAGGCTAAGAGGCGTAATTACAATCTAAAAAAGTATTCAAACTATATAAACAGATTATCCAAAGAGCATAAGATACCTCGGGCATCTATTACCTACACTGCAATCGTAGATAAGAATACAAAGAGACTGGAGAAGTTCTACAAGATAGCGAAGAGACGCGACAAGGCGTTTTTAAAGAATACCCTTAAGATCATGGACAAGAAAAACAAGAAGAAGGCCGTCTTAATAGCGGGTGGATTCCATACAGAGAATCTCATGCCGATGTTTAAGGATAAGGGCTACTCTTATGCAATCGTCTCACCAAGGGTTAAAGAGAGGACTGACCTAGGGCTTTACCGTTCACTCCTTAAAGGTAAGCTTACCAGCAAAGAAGAAAAAGTGAAGCTGGGAATGGGGGCAATGAGAGTCCAGGCATTTGCAACGAGCTCCAGAATAGCAGAAAGCTCTGTATTTATGGGTGAGTTATTACATATGCCTCCAATAGAAGCAGCAGAGCTTGTAAATCAATTAGAAGGTATCATAGAAAAGGCAGAAGATAGATATCCAGGACTCGGTGAGCTTATGCTGTATTCAGGTATAACTCTTGATATGATAAAACAAGCCCTGGCCTCTCCTGAAACAGCACAATTGCCAATGACTACAGTAGCGGGACCAAATGTCTTGCGCTGGTTTGTAGATCTAGAGGGAGAACTTACTATAGGAGAGTCCCCGGATATGGCAAATGTGCCATTAGAGCATGAAGAGGTTACAGCATATCAGAGGCGCCTTATAAGGGCAGGACGCGTTATTGAGATCAGTTTTGATGCAGATGGTAATCTTGTCCAGGGGATTATAAATGAGGATGGAACCACAAAGCCTGCTGGAGATAAGGCCCTTGATGATAATGTACTAAGAAAAGTGAGGATGATGAAGGCTAGATTGGAAGAGATCCACTACATATTCAGTGAAGCCATGTCAAGTTCATCACCAGAAGATTTAGAAATCCTTAATCGATATAAGGCCAACCTCGATTATTATAAGGCATTTTATAAGGCTATTAGAGGCAAAAGGCATCAACAGGTTGATTTAACTGATCCTATCGATGAGTTTGTTGATAGTAGATTCTTAGATCTATTGGATAGAGCGCGTAAAGATATAAGGATCAATGTTGTTTTGGGTACGCCATATATATACCCAAAGGCCATGACTATTTCACATGCAAGGCGAGATGTATCAGGAAGAGGTTCTTTGGGCAATGCATATTGGCTCGGTGAGTGGACGCTTGAAAGAGCCGATTCTGCAGGTCTACCTCTTATGCATATCTTTCTTGAAGAGGCAAAGCATTTTGGAAATTTAAAGAAGCACGGAAAGATAGAGAAGCCAGAGGATTATGACAGTGTAATTTGGCATAATTGGGATATCTGGGATGGGCTTCAGCAGCTTGCATTAAGTGCTATACGAGAACATGCCGTAAAAGGCGAAGAGCCATTTGTCCTTCACGAAGGCATAAGAGACGAGTCCCCTGACTCAATTCCGCCAGCAAGATCTCATACTGCTGCAGAGACTGCCTCAATAGCTGTAGAGATTGCAGAAAGCCTTGAATATATACTAGGGCTGCAGACTTCAAGAGGTGTAGATATCTATAAGGCAAAGTACTCTTTATTAGCTAATCTTGACCAGGAAGGTAAAAGCAGAACACCATTTAGAGACCGGCTTGATAGTATC
>CAYLIX010000114.1:0-4535 GCA_964383775.1 uncultured Planctomycetia bacterium | reverse complement strand
GGCTTTTTTTGAAAATTGCTATCAGGCGGGCCTATAAAAAATGTTATGTAAGCTTGGGCCTAAGGGGAAGGTTTGTATGATTTAAATTGGAGCTTAATGCTTTTTCTATTCAAAAACCAGATAATAAAAGCGGTGAAAATAAAAATGCCTAAAATATCAACAATTCCTATTAGTCTTGTTGCCTCTTCAGCCAAATAGTCTTTTGATCTCAGTAAAATATCGACGGTTTTAATAATCGATAAATATATAAGCAGAATTCTAGCAATATTCTTTAGCCTTAGGATGCCTACGCCGACAAAAACTAACATTAATGAATATGTTACATAATACAGAACAGCCATGGATACCTGACCAGGCACTTGCCTAATAAATTGCATACATGAAATGCTGCCCAATATAATTAATGCCCAGCCAATAATTGTTAAGCCAATTGATTTCTTCATTAACCATCTCCTTTTAGCTAAATAACGTGGTCTTCCATGCGAGGCTCCCTAATCCCAAACCAATCTCTATGATTAGGGGGCACTGGACCGACATCTGGGCCTTGATATCCTGGTGGCATTTTCAAGTTGTAAATAAATCTTGTTATGCCATAAACAACCCATTCCCACCGTTTAGCCTCTCTTGTAAATTCATCAGAATATGGTGGATTTTTTGTAGCATATTCTACAAGCAGCGCTTCTTTTGCTGAATGTCTTTCTCTGGCAGAAGCAATGTATTGATGATAGTTTACCGTATATTCGACAGCATTTCTTCTGCTATTACTTTCTACGGACCTGATAGGCCTTATTATATCAGTAAAATCTTTTTCAACCTTTGCCACTGCCTGCTTAGAAGGATTAGCAGCAATTAATGCAGAGCTCAACGCAAAACCATACCATCCAGCTACGCCGCTGATAGCGCCCTCACCTAAATTGCCACCGGATACAGCAGCACCTGCTACTCCTGCGAGAGGTGAACCAAACATAGGGCCTATATATTTACCTACCCCGCCAAGCCCACCAAATGCTCCCATAGTCGCGCCTGAAGTAGCACCTGAAAGAGCACCCATTCCTGCATTTTCGCCAGTTAGCAAAGCTCCTGTGGCACCTCCGGCTGCACCAGCAAACATTCCTGAAAGAAACGATGTTCCCCAAGTGCCAGCTTTGATCGCCCCACCATATGCAGCTCCTAGTGCACCTCCGGCATAACCAGCTACTCCAGCAACAGTAGCTACGCCCATGGCCTGCCAGATATTGGCACCGCTATCCATTGCGCTGAAGCCTGCGGATATAGCTGAGAAAACAGCCATACCTGCAGCAGGGCCGCCAAAGTATCCAGCAATTGCTCCTGCTATGCCGCCAATTATTTTACCAAGCCAACTTAACCATCCGTACCCACTGGGGTCGACGTATTTTACGGGATTGTTTCGACAATAGGCGTACCTGTTGAAATCCTGTGGGTCATACGGATGCTGTATCGTCGGATCAGCGGTGATAAACCTGCCGATTTCAGAGTCGTAGTAGCGAGCACCATAGTAGTGCAGGCCACTGGAGTTGTCATAGGTTTTGCCGGTAAAGCGCTTGTCGGTGTCGTAGGAGTTGTCTTCTGCTGCGTAGGCGAGGGAGCCGAAAGGCTTATATTCAAAGAGCGAGGCACGCTGGCCACTCTCGTTGGTGAGGACGTTGGATGAACCTATGTGGTCCGCGTGGACGAAATATGCATGTATTTCGTCTTCTTCATGGACTACTTCGCAGGTGCGCTGGGAGCCCATGAAGATCTGTTTCTTATATTCTATGACTTCGCCTGTGGTATTGTCAATGGTAATCTCGTAAGAAGAACCGATGTAGATCGTAGTTAAAGGGACAGTCCCCTGCGGGGACAGTCCCTTTCGCATGACTCTTCCCCCGTCTCCATCGTAAGTGTATTCTGTTATGTCCTTATCGGGTTCAAAGGTGTGAGTGTCCTGTGCGTCTTTGTGTATCCACTGGGTGGTGTTGTCCACATCTTGTAGCAAGTTCCACTAATACCATATTTAAAAGAGCTATCTTACTATCAAATAACAGGTTACAAAAAACCTACAAAAAATATTTAAGCGAAAACAGAGATGTATTTTTGTAGGTTTTTCTCTCTCGGGTGTGTTTTTGAATGAACCTTTTTGAGATCCTTCGGGAATACCCTTGTGTATATCTGGGTGCTTCTTAAGGACCGATGCCCGAGCTGCTGCTGTATATATCTTACGTCTGCCCCGTTTCTCAGCATCTCTGTAGCGCAGGTTACCCTGAACGAATGTGCTGTGATCTTATTCTTTATATTGCACCTGGACCTGTAAGCGCTTATGTAATTTATTACTGTCATTCTCCTGAGCCTGGTCCCGAAATTATTAAGAAAGAGGTAGTTATCGTCTTCATTTGTGCCCAATAGTATCTCCCTTGATTCTTTCAAGTATTTTTTAATAAAAGCGCAGGCTACCTTGCCTACAGGCACAACTCTCTGGAAGCCGAGCCCTCCTTTCGCGTGTGTTATTTTTACAAGCCCTTCATCCAGGTTAATATCTTCTATCTTGATATGGCAAAGCTCGGCATTTCTTATGCCGCTTGAAAATAATGTCTCCATGACTGTCCTGTCTCTTAAGCCCCTGGGTGTTTTCAAATCCGGGGCATTTACCAGGGCTTCAAGCTCTTCCTGGCTCATTAAGGCTGTGGGAAGCCCTCTGTCAAGCCTGGGCAGGTCAATTACTGTGGAAGGGTCCTTTTCAAGGTAGTCGTATTTCACAAGAAACCTGAAGAACTGCTTTATAGCGATAAGCTTACCCTGTACGGACTTCTGGGCATAAGGCTGGCCGTCCGGCTTTTTGTACTGGAATACGCGTGTTTGATACGTAAGAAGTATATGCTTTGTAATATCTCTTATGCTCGATACTTCTGTCTCGTCTTCCAGGAAAACCGTGAAGATCTTTAATTCCTGCCTGTAACTCCTGAGGCCCTGCCCGGAATGGCCTTTATTAAGGCGGTATACACAGAACTTCTGTATATAGTCCAGCATCTCTTTACGTATGGGAGATGGCTCTACATCATTTTTACAGGGTATATATGTCTTTTTTAATGTCTCTATGTGTTCGTTAGTACAAAAACCCAGGAATATCATGTTCTTCTTACCGATAATGTCATCACATATAAGCCAGCTATAAAAAGCGCTTACACAGCGGATTAAAACTGTCTGCGTGTTTATGGCAAGGTTCCTTTTTTTAAGATAATCCAGGTACTTTGGCAGGGTGCCGCCATTAGCCTTATATATGGTCTTATGTTTAATACTCTCCAAGAACGTAAAATAGTCCTTTACAGCGAATTTACTGCGGTCCTGGACTAGCTTGCTGATATGTCTTTTTCTCATAGATACACTGTATCTCTGGAGAAGCTCTTCATTTGAGAAGTACCTTCTAGGGGCTTTAGCCTTTTGGTCTTCAGCTAAGCTTAAGCTCTTTATTTTTCTATTCTTAAGTTGTAGAAGGCTGTCTGTAATCCGGGTCTCTTGGGGTCTCATTTTCTTAAAGTCTTTGGATCGGTTAACTTTATATCGCTATTTAGGCTGTAACGGGCTTCTTTTCCTCTTGGTTTTTGAAGAATTATCAGTAATCCCTGGTCCTCCAGGTATCGGATATTATCTCTTACGCTGTAGTCCGGCCAGCCTGTATAGAGTGCAATATCTTTTCTTGTGAAGCTACTTATATCCATACTGCGTATATTCTTTAACAATAGGTCTGCTTTGGGGTGTGATATGGATAGTGTATTTCTATATGTCTTTTTAAATATGCTGAAGGCTGTCTCATAGTCGGCAATACTGCTTTCAATGAAGGAAAGGCCGTATTTAGTAACCTTTTTTCTCTGGTATTGATATAAAAGCGTAACAGCCTCAATAAGGGTAAGGAGCTTCTGGTTATCCCGCCTCTGGGAAGCTGAATTCACCGGAAAGGATAATTTCTCAGCATAGGGTATTATTATTTGCTCCTTCCCAAGGAGGCGCTGCATAGAATGATGGAATGATACTATCTTACTGCGCTCTACCCCATTTTTTATGCCCCTATATGTCTTTAAGAGCCTCTGGTATCTATGGATCCGCCCTGTCTGTTCACGGGATTCATCAAGATGCAATATGAAGCAGCGTGTGATATTCTCTCTATTAAGTCTGTAAGATGTGGTAGTCTCTAAGACACTCACAGGCCCTTCTACTTCAAAAAAGACTGTCTGGTTCTTAACAGGAGCTGCTAAAGCAAGCTTTCCTTTAGACTGGAGAGTCCTTATAGCATAATCAGCAAGCTCTGATCCAGTGCGCTCTTCTATAATAAGCAGCTTATTCTTCAAGAAATCCTTACGCATGTAATAAAGCGCCTGCGGTGTAAGGCGGGATGCGAATACCACCTCTTCAGGAGGTATTAAGGCCTGCAGGGTATCAACAAGCTTACTCTTCCCCGCTCCTGATGAAGATACAGCTATACCTGATAAGGGCTCATCAAGCTTGCGCGATATTGTAATGAGATATCCAAGGATCTTATTCTC
>CAYLIX010000113.1:0-4659 GCA_964383775.1 uncultured Planctomycetia bacterium | reverse complement strand
ATAATGAAGGTTGCAAAAATATATATATCAAAGGGCATGATGGCTACCGGCGCAACAAACCTAGTCTCTTCAGTGATTTTGGATTTTCGTGCCTATGATACATTGGGTGAGGCGACGGTCTTATTTACCGCAGTAATCGGTGTCATATCGATTATGCGTAAAATCGGTAGAAAGAAGGAAAAAGAGGTAGTTGCAACGAGCGATGAGTAAACGTACAAAAGAACCTGGCATGACTCTGATAGTCAAGACGATAACCCGCCTTACGGTAGGGCTTATACTATTATATGGTATATATATTGTCCTGCATGGCCACGTCTCACCCGGTGGTGGATTTGCAGGCGGGCTTATCATAGCGCTCTCATTTATCCACTTAATGCTTGCATACGGCAAGGAGATGGCGCTTGGTAAACTTTCACAGGCAAGGGCATCATTCTTCGAGAGTCTCGGCGCGCTATTGTTTTTGCTCATAGCGATTACAGGCTTTGTAGGAGGGTACTTCTTCTTAAATCATCTGGGAAAGGGTGAACCCTTTACACTCTTTAGCGCAGGACTTATACCTTTCTATAATATAGCGATCGCCCTCAAGGTAGGGGCAGGGCTATTTATGATATTTACTGCACTCGTATTCTTAAAGATCATAAAGGATAAAGATAAATGATCTATCTTCTCTGTCTTGTATTATTTGCTATTGGGCTTTACGGGGTACTGAGAAAGAGAAACCTTATAAAGATCATACTGGGCCTCGTTATAATGGAGTACTCAGTGCACCTTATGTTTATACTTGTAGGCTATAGGATGGGTGGTCGGTCTCCCATACTAGAGCACGGCCAGGAGATATCCAATATAGTAGATCCCCTGCCGCAGGCACTGGTACTTACCGCTATCGTCATAGGGCTTGCTGTGACAGCACTTGTAATATCACTTGCCATGAGGATATATGATAGATACCGTACGTTCGACATCACCGAGATAAGGAGGCTTAAGGGTTGAACATTCTGCCGCTGTTTGTAGCTATACCTCTGGGTGTTGCATTTATAATATCCTTAGTCGGTAAGAAGATTAAGGGTAGCCCCGATCTCTTATCTGCGCTCGGGACCTTTTCACTCTTAGTGCTTTCAATCGTCTCCATTGGCCTGGTCAGGGAGCATGGTCTTATAGTATATAAGGTAGGCGGATGGGCGCCGCCAATAGGAATATCACTCTGTCTGGATGGGCTTGCATCCTTTATGCTGGTAACGGTCAATCTAATAGCATGCTTAGTAAGCATATATTCCATAAGCTATATGACCAGATACACGGCTAAATGGAAATTCTATACGCTCTTTAGCCTTATGCTTGCAGGCATGAATGGAGTGATCATCACAGGGGATATCTTTAATCTATACGTATTCTTAGAAATAGCGGCCATTGCCAGCTATTCACTCGTCGCCTTTGGTATAGAGCATGAAGAGCTGGAGGCATCATTTAAGTATGCCATCATGGGTAGTGTTGCATCGACATTCATATTATTGGGTATCATATTTCTTTATAGCCACACATCCACGCTCAATATGGCTGACATGGGCAGGATACTCCTTTCAAAGAATTCTACAGGTATCATAAGTTTTGTAGCCCCCCTCTTTATAGTGGGATTTGGATTAAAGGCAGCCCTTGTGCCGTTTCATGCATGGCTTCCTGATGCGCACCCTTCAGCGCCTGCACCTATATCTGCCATGCTCTCCGGGGTGCTCATAAAGTCCCTTGGCGTCTATGCCTTGTGCAGGATATTCTTTAATGTAATAGGGATGAATACTACCATGTCAGAGGTCTTTATATTTATGGGTACGATCTCAATGGTAGTCGGTGTATTACTTGCCATAGGGCAGTGGGATCTAAAGAGATTATTGGCATATCATTCCATAAGCCAGATAGGATATGTGGTGCTGGGCATAGGCCTTGGTACACCCCTCGGGATAATCGGCGGGCTCTTCCACCTCTTTAATCATTCTGTCTTTAAGTCACTTCTATTTTTGAATTCAGGGGCACTTGAGCATGCTACTGGTACACGCGACCTACGGAAGATGGGAGGTCTTGCAGCAAAGATGCCTGTAACCAGTACGACAAGCCTTGCAGCATCACTCTCTATATCAGGGATACCGCCCTTTAATGGATTCTGGAGCAAGCTTATTATTATCATTGCAGCTGTCGAGGCAGGCAGGCATGGGTATGCATTCTGGGCAGTCCTTGCTAGCGTTCTTACACTGGCATCCTTTACAAAGGTGATGAAGTATGGTTTTTACGGCAAGCTCAATGAAAAACTAAAGAAGGTAAAAGAAGCACCCCTTAGCATGAAGCTTTCTATGGTCGTATTAGCACTTGTATGCCTCTTCGGAGGGATGCTTCTGATGCCGAGCATTAAAGATATCTTCTTAAAAGAGGCATCCGAAACACTGCTGCATACTACTAAATATGTCAGCGCAGTCTTAAAGCACGCGGGAAGGATATAACGTCTTGAAGAGTAGGATCATATTATTCATATTTGCATTTGTAGGGTGGTCATTCTTTTGCTGGATACCAGACTGGCAGCACCTTATTATAGGCCTATTTGTCTCTCTCTTAGTGGCCCTTCTTACAGGAGATATGTTTGTAAAGAGGCCGCATCTATTCAGAAGCTTTAAGAGATATGCATGGTTTTTTTACTATATACCGATCTTTCTCTGGGAGTGTTTTAAGGCCAATATTGACGTGGCATTCAGGGTAGGGCATCCGGATCTACCTATACACCCGGGCATAGTAAAGGTAAAGACGACACTCAAGTCAGATACAGGCCTTACATTCCTTGCAAATTCAATCACGCTTACCCCAGGCACGCTTACTGTGGATATAGATAAGGAAGGCGGATATCTGTATGTTCACTGGATAGAGGTAAGGTCCAAGGATATAGAGGGCGCCACAAAGCGCATAGTTGAAAAATTTGAGAAGATACTTCGGAGAATATACGAATGATGACAAAGAGACTTAGATGGATAGTGGGGCTTATCATTCTCCTGGCAATATTTTATGTTATACTCAAGTACCCACTTCCCGTGCTTATGCCTTCTACGGTGCCGTTTGTGGAGCTATACAGGCGCGTAATATTCATATTTATGTTATCCGTCTTCTTCTGCCTGTATCGTGTATTTCGAGGGCCTACTTCACCTGACAGGATCGTCGCTATAGATATCCTCGGTATATTAATAGTAGGTTTGTGCGGTGTGTTGGGACTTACTACTGGGCGCGGGTGGTATATAGATATAGCTATAGCATGGGCCTTGCAGAGCTTCATAGGTACGCTCGCTTTAGCAAAGTATCTGGAGGGGAAGGATTTTGATGAGTAATATTATAGGTATGGTATTTATAGTGCTGGGTATAATCTTCGACTTTTTCGGATGCCTGGGCCTTGTGAGGCTGCCTGATGTATATAATCGCCTCCAGGCCGCCACTAAGTGTGTAACGCTCGGCACATGCAGCATAATGTTCGGTATATTTATAATAATGGGGCCGACTGCAGCCGGTATAAAAGCGCTCGTTTGTGCAGCATTCTTATTGCTGACTGCGCCTGTATCTGCCCATGCACTGGCAAGGAGCGCGCATATATCGGGCGTAAAATTATGTAAGGAGAGCGTAGTAGATAAATATGAAGAGACCTAAGATAAGAGAGCTGATAGAGGCAGTAACTGCATTAATAAAAGGGCCTTATACATCTAAGTTTCCGTTTGCCCCGCATACCCCGGCAAAGAAGTTCAGGGGTGCGCCTAAATATTCAGAAGAAGGGTGTGTAGCTTGCAGTGGCTGTGTCAATGTCTGTCCGCCAGTAGCAATAGAGGCCCTGGATGATACATCTACAGCTTCTCCGACGAGAAAGATGGTCACCCATCATGATGTATGTATATTCTGCGGCCAGTGTGAAAAGTTCTGCACAACGAGGGATGATTCACCCGCAGGTATTACCCTAACGAGTGATTTTGACCTGGCAGTATTTGATAGAAAAGATGCTATATCGAGCGTTACCAAAGAGCTCGCTCTATGCGAAGTATGTAATATACCCATTACGGCAAAGGCGCATCTCGACTGGATAGCAAGGCGCCTTGGGCCGATAGCCTTCTCTAACCCAACCCTATTTATCTCCCGCCTAAAAGCCCTTGGAATCGTAGATGAAAACATAGAGAGTGCAGTAAAGGACCTTACCCGTGGTGATAGAATGAAAGTACTCTGCGCCAAATGCCGCAGAGAGACTGCACTCGAAAGATAAGTACATTTCTCCATGCACAAGATAACCTATAATGAATTTCTGGATGCCTTAAAGGGGCGCGTTAAAGGCAATGTCGTAATACTCGGCATTGGCAATATGCTCAGAGGCGATGACGGCTTTGGGCCGTATGTGGCGGGCGCACTAAAGTGCCGGGTAATGGCCACGGTCTTTGACTGCGGTATCGTCCTGGAAAACTTCTACAATCCTATTGTAAAAGCAAGGCCAGATGTTATAATATTACTTGATATATTGGGCCTGCCAGGCCCTTTTGGCGAGATAGCATTGGTGGAGAAGGATGATATAAAGAAGGTAGGTTTCTCTACGCATAATATCTCCCCAAAGATCTTTATTGAGCTATTAGATAATAGCATAAAGGCCGATATAATGAT
>CAYLIX010000112.1:0-4840 GCA_964383775.1 uncultured Planctomycetia bacterium | reverse complement strand
CCTAACGGTACCGTGGGTTCGAATCCTACCTCCTCCGCCAGTATCTCTTCTTTGAATCTCTACAGCAACATCCCCGCATAAGAATTTTTCAAAAAAGCACTTGACAAATCCTTGTTATGTGGTATACTTGATATTGTCAATCGAGAATAAGAAGAATAGGAATAAGCCATGAAACTGACAAAGAAGGGTGAATATGCACTTAAGGCCTTAATAGAATTGGCCTTGAATCATGATAAAGGCGTGAATGTAACGCTCATTAATAGCATTGCAGAGAGAGAAAATATTCCACCCAGATATCTTGAGCAGATATTGCTGAATCTTAAGAAGGCAGGCCTCTTAATTAGTAAACGCGGAGTAGGTGGGGGATATGCCTTGAGTAGACTACCCCAAGATATTAGCTTAGGAGATATAATAGAGGCAGTAGAAGGACCCTTCTTACCAGTAGAGCAGATAGGTAAGAGAAGTAAGGATGATATCTCATCTACCCTCTATGAGACCATGAAAGAGGTCAGCACTTATGCAAAGGGGATGCTCGATAATATCTCTTTAGAGGATATGGCAGTTAGGGTACGGGATCTTGCTGAAAAGAAGAAGGGCATCTTAAACTATACAATATAGGTGAGAGATGAATATGATGATGTGTAATATGGTTATGTGCAGCCTTCCTGGTAGGGAGGGGCCGCCTATGTAGATGACATAGGAAAAGAAGTTAAAGAAGCTACCCACTACTAAAGAGAGAGGTGAGTGGGTATTTTATTTTTTATAGGAGGTAGGAAATATGGATCACCCAAAAAGGACTTTACTTAAGACGATAACATGGCGAATCATAGCATTCTTAACGACTATTATAGTAGTCTATCTTTATAGCGGGGATGTTAAGGGGTCACTCGTTATCGGTATTATTGCCAATTTGCTGAAGATGGGGTTCTATTATGCGCATGAGAGGGCATGGAATAGAGTGCAGTTTGGTAGGATCAAGGAACCAGAGTATCAGATTTAAAAGGAAAAAGGAGGGAAAGAAGATGAGTCTATTAAAGAACAACGAAGATCTAAAGGTACTTGTAGAGAAGTTAAATTTTAAAGAGAAGGTAGAACGCTCAAAGGCCCTTATTAGGGAGGCCTATGAAGTGTACGGAGATTCACTGGTCGTGGCAAATAGCCTGGGCAAAGATTCAGTAGCTGTATGGGATCTGGCCAAGCGGGTAAATCCGAAAATAAAAGGTTTTATCGTAACAACACGATATAAACCAAAAGAGACCGTTCAATTTATGAATGAAGAGGTTACAAGATATCCAGAATTAGAGATATACAAAAATAATGAAGAGATTCCGGATAAGCTTTATGAAACAGATCCTGATAAGTGTTGCGATATACTTAAGGTTAAGCCTGTTAGGCAGGCTGTTGAAGAGATGAATGTTGCCTGCTGGGTAACGGGCCTACGCTGTACAGAAGGCAGGACCCGCACAGACTTTAAAGAGGTAGAAGAGAGGGACGAGGGCTTGATCAAGCTCAATCCTATACTTATATGGAAGGAGCGAGAAGTGTGGCAGTATCTCGCACTCTATAATGTCAAAGTAAACCAGCTGTATGGAGAGGGGTATCGTTCATTAGGGTGCCTACCATGCACAAAGATCACTACTGATGATAATGAGCGTGCTGGTAGATGGATAGGAACGAGTAAATGCGGTGGTGAATGCGGTATACACACAAGGCCGCTAACTAGCGAGGTTGTAAGAGGCAATGGAGAAGGTGTATAAGACTTTATCATACTATCCTCTTGCAGTGAGTCTGCATAAGAGGTTGGTAGTGGTAGTAGGCGCAGGTACAGTTGCACAGCGCAAGATAGAGGGGCTACTTGAAGCTGGAGCACATATACGCGTTGTCTCGCCCGAAATAGCTCCAGGCCTGGCACGGCTTATAAGCCAGAAGAAGATAAAGCATATAGCAAGGTCTATCCAGAAACGCGATCTGCATGGCGCTTATATAATCATTGCTGCTACAGATGACAGTGAAGTCAATGAGAGGGTCAGCAAATGGGCAAGAGAAGAACGCACATGGGTGAATGTAGTGGATAAGCCTGTCCATAGTGACTTTATCTCTCCTGCAGTCTTTCGTAACAAGAAGAGCATAGTCACTGTATATACAGATGGTAAAGACCCGGTCCTGTCACGTGACCTGAAAAGCTATATAAAGGAGCGTTGGGATGACTTTCTATCTTATAGGAATAGATCATAATAGGGTAGACCTAAATATTCGCGAATGCGCCAACCGCTCCCGTAAAGAGATGGAGAAGCATGTAGAGGAGGCCTTACGTGGCAGGGGTGTGCTTTTATCTACCTGTAATAGGATAGAGCTCTATGGTGTTGCAGATGATGAGTTACAAGCAGCACAGGATATAGAGCTATTTAGAGAGACCTTCTTGTCGTATTTTAAGAATGCATATACGTTCATTGGACAAGAGCAGGTATTTAAGTACAGCTTGTCACTCGCTTGTGGATTAAGATCACAGCTTAAGGGAGAGAGCCAGATATTGACGCAACTTGAAACCTGGATATCAAAGGAAGACTTTCCAGAACCACTTAGTGGTTTGTGGCGCGATGTTATAGATATGGCAAAAAAGGTACGCCATAGATCCGGATTAGATAAAGTAGAGATAGATATAGCAAGACTAGCATGCAATGATTTAGCTAGCCATGGTTTCGATAAAGATAGCGCAACAATCATGATAATAGGTACAGGTAAGGTTGCCCAGCTCATTGTAAATGCAAGACCTCTATTCTCGCATTTGGTATTTGTAGCACATAAGAGGCGTCTCAGGGCAGAGCGTTTAGCCAGGGTGTCTAATGGTGAGGTGATATCTCATGATAGGCTTCCCGGGTTTCTTACGTGTGTGGATGCAGTGATATGCGCTACATCTAGTCCTCACTATATTCTTAATAAGGCGCACTTTAAAGAAGCACTCAAGGTTCGTAAAAGAGAACTATACATATATGACCTTGCTGTTCCGCGGGACCTTTCGCCTGATCTTAAAGGCCTTCCCGGCCTCATAATTAAGGATATGGATATACTAGTAAAAGATTATTATAGAAGAGACGATAAGATTAACAAGCAGCTTGCTCTGGCACAAAGAATCATAGAGAGTTTATCCAGGGGATATAAAGATGCAGATTATAAAGACCAAGATAAGCATAGGTACGCGCCCCAGCAATCTTGCTATCAGGCAATTTAAAGAGGTTGCAAGGCGCTTTGAAGAGATAGATTTTAAAGTTATGCCCATAGAGACAGATGGGGACAGGGATAAGACTACGCCCCTTACCAGTGTGGGTAAAGACTTCTTTACCTATGATATAGAGAGGGCCCTTTTAGACGGCAGGATAGATATAGCCGTGCATAGTGCTAAAGACCTGGAAGGAGAGCCATTACCTGGATTAGTCATAGCAGCTACAACACGCTCAATAAGTATATTCGATAGCCTTGTTTCAAGGGAAGGACTCAAGCTAAAGGAGCTTCCTTGCAAAGCCATTATTGGAACGAGCAGTAAAAAGCGCAAGCTTGGTATAAAGTCTTTTCGTCGTGATCTTATAGCAAAGGACTTACGCGGTAATATAGACGAGAGGCTGGATAAACTCGATAACGGAGAATATGACGCGATTATAGTCGCACATGCAGCTCTTATTAGGCTGGGATATCAGGATAGGATCACAGAGATTATTGATCCGTCGATTATAAGGCCGCATCCATTGCAGGGGAGGCTTGCTATTGAGGTACGACAGGATAGAAAAGATTTAATAGAGTTATTCAAAAAGATAGACGGGGCATAAGATGGGAAAGGTATATATCATAGGGGCAGGCCCAGGAGATCCAGAACTCATAACGATAAAAGGGTTCAATGCCTTAAAGAGCGCAGAATGCGTGCTGTATGATTTTTTAAGTAGTTCAGAGCTTCTTGAATATACAGATACCTCATGTGAGAAGATATGCGTAGGTAAGAAGGACGGACTCCATCTTAAAGAACAGGATGAGATAAACGAGCTGCTATATGAAAAGGCAAAAGTACATAAAAGCGTAGTACGCCTTAAGGGCGGGGACCCATTTATATTCAGCCGGGGCTTTGAAGAGTTTAAATACCTTAAAGAGAGAAAGATAAGTGTGGAGGTCATTCCTGGCATAACTTCAGGGATTGCTGCTCCAGAGGGTTTTGGTATTCCGCTTACTATAAAGAATAAGGTGCAGTCAGTGGCTATATTGACCGGAAGAAAAAAAGATCCAAATGCCGAGATAGAAGCACCTCAATGTAAGACCCTCATTTATCTTATGGCAGTAGGTAATATTGCAAATGTAGTAAAGGCATTGCGTAGATCAGGCAGAGATATAGATACGCCATGCGCTTTTATAGAGAGGGCCACAAGAAAAGATGCTCGCATAATATATGCGACCATAGATACTATGCAAGATAAGGTAAAAGAAGCTGATATAAAGCCGCCAGCAGTGCTTATAGTGGGAGAGGTTGCACGCTATGGGAAAGATTAACTTAAATAAACTGATATATCCTCTATTTGTAAAAGAAGGCAAAGGCATAAGAGAAGAGATCTTGTCTATGCCAGGGGTATATAGGTTTTCACCCGATACATTACTGAAAGAAGTGCGTCAAATAAAGAGCTTGGGAATAAATAATGTTCTTCTCTTTGGAATAAGTAGCAAAAAGGACGAGATGGGATCTTTTGCATACGAAGGGAATAATATAGTGTCAGAGGCAGTAAGACTCCTTAAGGATAATCTTCCAGCCCTCTTAATTATTACTGACGTCTGTCTCTGCGCTTATACAACCCATGGCCATTGC
>CAYLIX010000111.1:0-4915 GCA_964383775.1 uncultured Planctomycetia bacterium | reverse complement strand
AGGGGGTATTTGGTGTAAGTGTATGTGGGGGATTGGGTTAGGTACAGCTTGCTAAAGGGAGTGGACTATGAGTTCGGTCATTACTACGATATCTTCGGTACAGAGTATGCTAGAGATATTTGAATCAAAGCTTATGTTTGCCTCTGGCCCAAATTCATCGTCACCTTTCCACATGGTTATGAGTATAGGTACCCCTTCAAAGGGTTCGAGAACTATACCATAGTCTCCTTCTTGCACACGCTTTGCTGGAAAGCGTTTAGTCAATTCAAGCAGGGCCTCAGGATTATCTGCATACTTTCTTAAGATTACAGTTATGGTCCTCTTCTTAAAAGTAGGATAGTATCCTTCTCCACCCTGTAATTCTTTAAAACTTATCCATTCGTTTGTTGCAGAAGGCAGCACTTTTAGTTTGAGCTTCTGGATAAGATAATGAAGTATGATAATACTGATACGCCCTTTTGCAGGGACATTACAAGCGCAGGACAAGATCTCTCTCTTCTGCAAATCTACATCATAGCTATCCGCTAAAAACTTAACAGAGAGGTTATTTTTATCAGTTAGACGCGATATCTCATCCCATGCCTTATTATGCGCATCTTGGTAACCCATATGTTTTAGACCCTCCTTACAAAGATCTGTGAAGCGAGCTCTTTGTCTATTGCAAACTGACTCTTTCCGAGCTGCAGCACATATGAAGGAAATTTCTGTATAAGGATAATATCTGTCTTAGGCAATGCCCCAATGGCTACGATTTTTTGCAGTGCCTCTTTATCCCTTGTCTGTAGATAAGAGATCTTTGCCTTCTTATTTAATCCGAGTTCAACCAGCGGCATAATAAGCTTCTTTGGTATGCTCTTTAAATCCTTGCAGCATCTGCCTGCTGGGATTTGTCTGCCATGCGGACAAGTCTTTGGATGGCCCAAAAAAGTACATACATTATCATCCAGCCCCTTATGCAGCAGGTGCTCAAACTTACACCCTGCTTCATGAACCATGGTCTTCTTTACATCGAGTACATCCACCATCAGCCTCTCTGCTAAACGGTGCCGCCTTATGCAGCTTCTTGCCTCATCTTTACCCTTATCGAGTAGAGTAATTCTATTCTCTGCGATATTTATACAACCTGAGGTTTTTAGCTCCGCAACAGCCTCATCATCCTTTAGTAAGGCTGCATCACAATATGCCTTATTATGTTCGATCAGTTCTGTCCAGAGGCTCTCCAGTATCTCCTCTGCCCTATTACTTAATGTCATAAGACTACCCCCAATTTACTCAAGATTAGATTTAATAGATACGCCACGCTGAATGAAAAAAGAAGTGTAAATATTGATATGGCTGCGCCAGTCTTCCATCCTCTCTCTTTTACAGTCATAAGAAACTGCGCAATACACGGTAAAAAGAGCGTCAATGCAACACAGCTTACAACGAGCTGCGTGCCATTTAAGAATCCTGCTTTATTTATATGATATAGCCCGGCTGCACCATAGTCCCTACGAAAAAACCCGAATAAGAATACCTTTGCTGCCTCTGGAGGTAATCCTATAAGCTCGACGGGTTTTTGTAAGATCATTATAATAAGATCAAATATCCTTGTAAGCTGGCCCAGCCATATAAATACACTCGCCATTAAAAATAATGGCAGGATCTCTTTGGCATACCACTTTACCCTTACATATGTCTTGGTTATTATGTTACCAATATTTGGTAAACGCAAAGGTGGAACCTCCATATAAAAGGACGGCCGATCTCCAGGCATTACCTTGGCTGTAAGAAGTCCGACAAATAAGAATACTGACCATACTACACCTGCCCAGACTAATATGGCCATGGGCCTACCTTCAAGCAATGCAAACATTACACCAAGCTGGGCAGAACATGGCACTGCCAATGATAAGAGCATGGTCGAGATTATGCGTTCTCGTCTTGTAGGAAGCGTACGCGTGACCATGGTCGCCATAGTAACACAACCAAACCCAAGGACCATGGGTATGACTGCCCTCCCACTCAATCCTATTCTCTTAAAGGTCCTGTCAATGAGCATGGCAAGTCGCGGCAAATACCCTGTATCCTCAATTATAGAAAAGGCCACAAAGAAGAATGTTATTATAGGTAATATAAGGGCAATCGCATACTTTAATCCCATGGTAATCATCCCATACTCTCCTACCAGAAGATCCTGCAATGGCGCCCATGGCACTATATTAATAGTGAACTTTGTTACTAATGGATTTACATACCCCTCAAAGACTGTTCCTTCCAAAAAATCGACTACTGTGCCAGCCCCAAACTCTCCGACAAACTTGTATAATCCCCAATATAAGACTAATATTAGTATAGGGATCCCTGTTATTGGATTCATTGTCATGCGGCTCAAGGCCTCGCGCACGGATATCTTCTCTCTTTTATGCTTTAAGACCCTACTCAAGATATTTCTCACTTCATTCTGCCGCTCAATGGCAAGTTCATAACTTATAGGATTTGCAAAATGGCTCTTTGCTTCATTGATTATCTTGTTGATTTCATTCAAGCTGGAGCTCTCTTTCTCTTTGACCAAATCTTTTATATCGTCATCTTCCTGAAGCAAGAGAAGCGCAACTGCCCTATTGGAGATAACATAATGGCCTTTGAGCAAACCTTCTATAGTCTCAATAGCCATCTCTATTGAATATTCAACAGGCCCTTTATACTGTTTTTCCATAGTCTTGTATTGCCTCTTTCAGTTCCTTTATGCCCTTGCCTGCAGTAGATATTGTCTCAACTATTGGGATATTAAGCTCTCTTCTTAGCATCTTTGTATCTATAGTCATACCTTCCTTACGCGCTTCATCCATAATATTGAGTACTAATATTACAGGTAACGACGCCTCTATAAGCTGCAAGGTCATGGAGAGCATTCTTTCGATATTCTTGGCATCTATTACGTGCAGCATTATATCTGGTCTCTCTGTCAGGACAATCTTTCTTGCTACATTCTCTTCTTCAGATATAGGCATAAGAGAGTACATGCCCGGTGTATCTATCACTTCATACTCTCTATCATATATCCTGGCCCTCCCTCTAGTAACTTCAACGGTCGTGCCTGGATAGTTTGATACATTCACGTATTCTTTGGTAAGGGCATTAAAGAGTACACTCTTACCTACATTAGGATTTCCTACGATAGCGATCTTCCCTATTATTTTGCCTTCTTTTGGCATCTTTTGCATATTCCAAATATCTCCATCTTGTGCTTCTTAGGTAGAAACCCTTCCCTTTTGCAAAGTTCGTTCTGCAATCGCTCTATCCTTTGATCCACAACCTCGAAAAATTTTCCACATTTAGTACATACCAGGTGATCATGGTGTTGGTGACCATAACTATGCTCATACCTGACCCTCTTATCTCCTAGATCCACTTCATTTGCAATGCCTGCATCACAGAATAATTTCAAGGTCCGAAATACTGTTGCATGGCCTATTGCAGGATCCTTCTTTCTCACTATACCATAGAGATCCTCTACACTAAGATGCCTCTCCACTTTTATGAATGTCTGCAGTATAAGCATTCTCTGGTTCGTAAGTTTCAAACCCTTAGACCTTAAGAAACTAAAAAGGATATCACGCTCGTTTGTCATGGCTACTCCTTTTTGATTTTGAATTTCAATATCAATTATAGCTCTAAAAAATATATGTGTCAAGCCCTTTTTGTACGGATTGTTAATACGAGAGCTATAACTACCCAATTAGGCGAGTATTGTCCGGGTATGGAAAGGGGCTCCCCTCCCATGGGCTTCTAGGTCTCTGAAATTTTGGCTTTCAGATAGACCAGTGCGCTTGCAATTATAAAAATAGCTCCATAACACGACACTATAGTAGGCGTACTGGGTAAATCTAAATGATAAGAAATCACAAGTCCGATGAACACTGATATAACAGAAAAGAATAGAGAAGCTGCAAAAATAAGTTGTATTCTGTTGAATATAGTAAGTGCGATAATCGGTGGTACAATCAGGGTGGCGAATACAAATAATACGCCTGTTATCCGCACTAAAATAGCAATGGCCAATCCTATTGTTAGATACAGGATTAGGTCATATATCATTACATTAAATCCTGATGCTTGTGCAGTCTCCCTATCGAACGATATAAAGATAAGCTTTTTAGCAAATAATATATGTGGCACTATAAACAATATCGTAATTACAAATATAATCAAAAGATCCCGATTTGTAACATAGAGAAGGTTGCCAGAGATAAGATCAATTCCTGAAGATTCTATCATAGGGCTTTTTGAGACAATCAGTATCGCCAGAGCTGTCGCCAATGCGTATGAAAATCCTATGATGCTTTCTCTAGACATTCTTTCTTCGTGGAAAAGCATCCAGAAAAATAATATACCCAATATAGTAAAGACAAATGACATGACATCTGCATTAATACCCAAAAATAAACCCAGCGCTATACCTAAGGCTGCTATTTGAGAGAGCGCAATACCGACAAATGCTATTCGCTTTAAGACAATATAAACACCTAGATAGCTTAATAGGGCTCCTCCTATTACACCTGCCAATAAGGCATATTGCATAAATTTCTCACTAAACGCTTCCATTATGATCTCCTGTTATTACAGCAAGTTTGTTGTCGATTCTCTGTATCTTAAGCGAAACACCGTAAATATCTTTTAGCAAGTCTTCCCTGCACAATGCTTCAATATCATACATCTTTATATTCCCATGAGTTAAAAAGAGTATCTTTTGTGCGTAGTTAAGAACGACATTTAGTAAATGGCTTATTATAATAATTGTTTTCCCGGAATTATGATGGATATCTCTTAAAAGACGCATGATCTGGTCTTCTGCCTTGATGTCCAAGTCATTTGTGGGTTCATCTAGGATAAGAACGTCAGGATCGGCTGCAAGCGCTCTTGCAATAAGAAC
>CAYLIX010000110.1:0-4918 GCA_964383775.1 uncultured Planctomycetia bacterium | reverse complement strand
ACAGTAACGGCCATATACTTTTCAATCTCATCGGCCTTACCCTTATCCAGATAGATAATACTCGTCCAGTTGGATGGGTCCCTGCCGATCACACGGGATGATATTGTCTTAAATTTGGAGCGTCTTTTGAAATTGAGAAGATCTTTGAGTCTATGATTCTCGGAACTAAGCTCATCAAATGCAATGAGCTTAGAGTTCATGGATGCAATCTTTTCTTTCAGGGATCTATTCTCTTTTGAAAGGCGTGTCTCAGGTATGATGGCTGATTTTATTCTTTGCGTAACGGAGTCTGTTATCTTTAATGCAGGTCTTGCTATATCGAGGAGGTTTGAACGAGCCGCGCTGAATACCGCATTGACGACCCATATAACCAATAAGGCAGTCAATATCGATATTGTAATATTATTTCTGTTCACATCTTTGCGTCTTAAAGCTCAGATTTGTGGGTTACTGCCACTCTCTTCAGATAGTGGAGTTCATTGAGGACCTTACCAGTGCCCAATGCAACCGCTGTCAGGGGATCTTCTGCTACATGGACCGGCAGTCCAGTCTCTTCTTGGATCAGCTTATCGAACCCTCGAAGTAATGCCCCTCCGCCAGCCATTATTATGCCACGCTCAATAAGATCTGCTGAAAGCTCTGGGGGCGTACGCTCGAGTGTAATCCTTATACTCTCAATAATCTGTGAGATAGGCTCCCCAAGCGCTTCCCTGATCTCTTCACTGGTAACGGCTATCATCTTTGGAAGGCCTGCTACAAGATCTCTGCCCCTTACTTCCATGGTCAGCTCTTCTTCCAGCGGGTATGCGGATCCTATCTTTATCTTTATCTCTTCTGCAGTCCTCTCACCGATCATAAGATTATAGGTCTTCTTAAGGTAATTGATTATGGCTTCATCGAGCTCATCGCCACCTATCCTTATGGACTTGGCAAAGACTATACCTGCTAAAGAGATGACGGCCATCTCTGTAGTGCCACCGCCAATATCTATGATCATATTTCCGGAAGGTTCTTGAATAGGGAGACCTACACCGATAGCTGCAGCAACAGGCTCTTCTACCATAAATACTTCTCTGGCACCTGCGTGAAGCGCCGAGTCCTTTACAGCCCTCTTTTCTACTTCTGTAATGCCTGATGGTATTGCGATTATCATGCGGGGCCTGACTAACCTGCGGGAATTATGGACCTTCTTAATGAAGTAACGAAGCATGCTCTCAGTTATCTCAAAATCTGCTATTACACCATCTTTCATGGGGCGTATTGCAACTATGCTCCCAGGTGTACGGCCTAACATACGCTTTGCCTCTTCACCGACAGCAAGAACATTTGAGGTCCCCTTCTGTATGGCAACTACTGAAGGTTCACAGAGTACAATGCCCTTTCCCTTGATATATGCGAGGGTACTTGCAGTGCCTAGATCAATACCCATGTCATTGGAGAAGAGTCCCACTACAAAGTCGAACCCTTTGCGGATAAGATCAAATATGCTCTTTAAATTAAAGTTCTGTCTCATATAGCCTCACTATATATTAGAAATGATATAGAATTATAACAAAAGGGTGACCTTGTGTCAACCACTATCTTACGCTGATCGATTGGAGAGTGCTAAAAAATCCAGGAAAGGATGTATTTATACACTCTACACCATTTATCTGGGATTCGCCATGTGCACATAATGCCGCTATCACTAAAGACATAGCAGTGCGGTGGTCACCATGGCTGGTCATCTTCGCACCCTTTAACTGTTCTCTCCCCTTAATAAAGATATCATTGCTCTTTACCTTAATATTGGCATTCATCTTCTTGAGGGTGCTCTCCATAGAGTTTATCCTGTCCGTCTCTTTTATGCGTAGCTCGCCTGCGCCGCGAATAATAGTCTCTCCCTCTGCAAGGGATGCCGCGACCATTAATATAGGTAACTCATCTATCAGTGATGGTACGACATTCTTCTCTATCACGATACCTTTAAGGCCGCGTGATTCCACTATGCAGTCGCAGACTTCTTCGTAACCATTGAATTGTTTATTCCTTATCTTTATGTCTGCGCCCATCTTATTTAACGCATCTATAAAGCCGAGGCGCGTTCTATTATATAAGAGACCGTTTATCTCGAGCTTAGAACCTTTTACCAGAAGTGCGCCTACAATAAAGAATGCAGCACTCGATATGTCACCCGGTATAGTAAGAGACCTTGCCTTAAGATCAGGCGCGTTATATACCTTAACCTTTGTATCATCGATCTCGAGCTTACCGCCGAAGAGTGACAGCATCCTCTCTGTGTGGTCGCGCGACTTTACAGGTTCGTCGATCTCAGTCACGCCGTCAGCATACAATGCAGCCAGCATCACTGCGCTCTTTACCTGAGCGCTCGCTACCTTTGTTTTATAGCTTATAGATTTTAATTTAGAGCCATTTATTGTAAGCGGGGCGCAATTGTCACGTCCACCTTTTATATCAGCGCCCATAAGCTTAAGTGGTTCGATTATCCTGTACATAGGCCTGTTTGAAAGTGATTCGTCTCCGGTCAGTGTTGATCGAAAGGTCTGGCCTGCCAATATCCCTGATATGAGCCTCATCGAAGTCCCGGAATTACCGAGATATATATCTGCGGTGGGCGCAGATAAACCCCTTAAGCCCTTCCCCTGCACTGAGACGGTATCTTTGTTTATTGAAATATCTATACTGAGTGCTTGAAATGCCTTTATAGTATGGATACAATCTTCAGACGCAAGAAAATTTTTAATTGTGCTCTTACCCTGAGATATAGCGCTTATCATAATGGCCCGGTGGGAGATAGACTTATCACCCGGCAAGCTTATGCTTCCGGAAAGGGCCTTTAATGGAGTTATAGTCATACTCTTCATGGAGGGCATCTATTGTGAAATATAGACCTGGTCTTTTACTCTTACGGCTGCGGCTTTATACTGCGGCAGCATAGTAGCAGCTGACATAGTATCATAAAGTTTTTCAACACGTCCCCTGGCTATGAGCGCGCCATCTCTATAGATATTGAGCACTGCGCCGGTAGCAAGGCCATCACTCAATCCTATATTGGCTACGATAAAGTTAAACTTTTTATTGACTACCAATACACTGCCTCTCTTATTGTCAATGGTCTCTGTAATAACTTCTTCAGGCAGTTCTTCGATAACAGGCTCTTCATCTATCCTGTATCCTCTACGCACCTCTATCCTCTCGAGCTCAACGCCCTTCTTTGCCATCACGCTCTTTACCTTCTTCTCAAGCGCCTCTTTTGCCTGGAGTAAGATGTCGTACTCTTCTCTTAACTGCTGATACTCATCTTCTGCGCGGGATAATTTATGCACGAGCCCCAAACGCTCTTCCTTCTCCTTCATGATATCATCTATGAATCCGTCGGATTTTTTGCGCTCATCCTCAAGTTCCCGAGCAAGGGCTAGCTTTGATTCTTTTTCGCTAGCCAGCTCCCTGGAGATCCTCTTTGCCTCTTCACTGGCTGTAAGTATTTTGCCCTCAAGCTGCGCATTCTTCTTCCTCAGTTCTTCGATATCTTCAGCAAGCGCTGCCTTGGCAATATTGATCTTTTCAAGCTGGGCCTCTACAAATATCCTCTTCTGCGTCTCTGCGCTCTTCAGAACAAAAAACGCCACTGTGGTACACAAAAATACCACACTGGCTATTATAAGCAATGTCAGCCCAATTTTTAAGTTTTTATTCATACAACTCTTCCCTTACTAGTTCTATGATTATAGCACAATATAGATATTATGCAAATAAAAATCTAGAGTAAGCAGCTAGTGTAGCACAACTATAAGCGGCACTGGGGGTCTGCCGAAGCGACTGTTAAAAATTGCGAACACAAACGCACCATTCTAGACTGTGAGCAATTTTTCCACAGCGAGCGAGGGGTGCGTATCCCCGAGCGAGCGACAAGCGGAGGCAGCCCCCAGTGCCGCTAACTCGCGCTTCAGCATAGCTTACTCATATCATCGGGTAATTCAGCAGAGAACTCCATAAACTCCTTTGTACCCGGGTGCGTAAATCCCAATGTTGCAGCATGCAACGCATGCCGAGCAATTCTCTTGGATGATCTGCCATACTTAACATCCCCCAATAGCGGATGGCCCAGATACTTCATATGCGCCCTTATCTGATGCGTCCTTCCAGTGCCGAGCGCAAGCTCAAGCATCGTATAATCCTTGAATCGCTTGAGTACCTTGTAGTGAGTGTATGCCTCTTTCGATTTTGTAAAATTTACCGCCATCTTTTGCCTGTCACGCGTATCCCTGCCTATAGGCATATCTATGGAACCATTGTCGAGCTCCACAACACCTGCCACAAAAGCTATATACTTGCGCGTGATCTGTCTCGTCGCAAACTGCGCTGAAAGTCCCTGGTGCGCGCGGTCATTCTTTGCCGCTACAAGTAACCCTGACGTATCCTTATCCAACCTATGCACAATTCCCGGCCTGAGCCTTCCCCCTACTCCCGACAGATTCTTACAATGGAACAATAATGCATTTACGAGAGTACCTGTGTGATTTCCAGCGCCGGGATGAACCACTAAACCAGCCGGCTTGTTTACAACTATAAGATCCTCATCTTCATATCTGACCTCAAGCAAGATCTCTTCAGGTATGATCTCTACCTCTTTCGGCTCAGGTACACTGAGGTCTATCTTGTCCCCGGTACTTATCTTTGCATTGCTCTTATTCTCTTTTCCGTTTAAGAGCACGGATCCGTCATTTATGAGCTTCTGAAGAAATGAACGGGAGAATTTACTGGAGAGTTTGTTGGCCAGGAATCTATCGAGCCGTTTGCCGCTGTCCCTTTTATCGACTACAAAGGAAAAATTATTCATAGGATTTCTTTGAGATGATCAAGTATGTTATACCTGCAGCAATAAAGAATGTGAGGCTTATAAACTGTGACATGGTAA
>CAYLIX010000109.1:0-5014 GCA_964383775.1 uncultured Planctomycetia bacterium | reverse complement strand
TACCCCTCTCACCTACTAATAGGACGTTCTTCTCCATAAGTAGGTCCTTTGATATACGCTTCATATGTCTTTTTGTAGTGGGGGTGTAGTGTGTTATGGTCTTTGGGGGTACTTTGTATGAATCATCGATTGCTTTCTCTGAAGCAGCTTCAGTTCTTCTAGCTAGCATAGTCAATATCACTACCCATAATGCTACACTGGGTAAGAGGCTGCTCGCTGTATCCCAGAGAGTAGGTATTGCAGCATTACTATCAAATGCGTATAGAGAACCCATAAAGGTCGTAAGTATAGCTATGGCGAGTAAGATTATCCTGCTTCTGCTGCCTCTGCTGCTTGTTAATTCTGTTGATTGAGCCCTTGAGATTTTTCTTTGTAAGGCATCATATCCAGTCTCTACGCTCTCTTGGGCTGGCTTATCATAGATACCAAAAGCGCCATTAGACTCTTCTTTTTCAGGATCATCAGGGTTTTGCCATCTTGCATTGGCCTGCCATGGTTCATCACTGAATTCAAATATGAATGCTCCTAATAGGGGTTTTCTTGGATTTGCTATATGGTTTGAGAGGGATGGGATAACATTATCAAAGAACTCTCTCTGCTCATCATGACCTGAATTGTCAGGGGTAGATCTACCAAATTCAGAGATGAATAATGGCTTATTTATATGTCTATATAATAGGTTTAGCTTATCTTTATATGAATCTTGTGCAGTATACATAGAGACTGATAATGCATCAAATCCTGTACAATGCCTATCTATTAACGCACCTGTCCTTTCATATGCTGCTTCATTGCCAAATTCTCCTCCAAGCCCTAAAATAATGGGCTTCTGGAGGCCTGCTTCTTTACTCCTATTAGCAAGCGCACCCATAAACTCAAACAACTCTTCCTGGCCCATATCAATATGCGCATATGCATTGTCAGGTTTTCTTAGCATACCGTCTTCAAGGTAATAGTTTGGCTCGTTTCCTAGCATAAAACCGAATACCCATGGCTCGTCTCCATAAAGAGATGTCAGTCTTTCAATATTTTCAAGGGCATGCTCTCTTAATTCTTTGTTTTCGCTATTAAATACTGTGGCTATCTTGCCATCTGGAGAGTTTGGATCCAGGGTCATAGGATCATAATACTGGCCCGCAAAACTTCCTATCATAACCCTTATGCCAAAGTCTTTATACAATCTGCCAAATATCTCTTTAAGGTTGGCGATCTCTTGCTCATTCTCTACAGGCATGTAATATATCCTTATTACATCTACATTCATATCAGAGAGGGCTTGAGCGTGTGAATTGGGGCCGCGCTCCAATAATGGGCTGTATACACTATCCATCTGATGGCTCTTAACATACCCGCTATAAGGCTCAGTATCTTCTACCGGGTGATATACTATGCCGCTTATGCCTGCGCGCTTCTTTCCATCGATATCTATCCAATATCTATTATTCTCTGTTACAATCGCTACCTTACTATCGGCTTCTTGATTGCTAGGTACACCTTCTTTAGAATCACTTCTAATATTTTCAGCGCAGCCAGCCACAAATGCTACTACCATACCTGCTATAACCTGAAAGAATCCCTGCCTTGTTAAGGTAAGTGGCTGGGCAAGGAGACGTAAATAATAAGCAATTCCTTTATCTGTGGCCCCTGTATCAACAGCCTGCCTGGATGCTGCGGAGGACAGCTCGCCTCTGAACTCAATCGATTCTAATATCCTTATTGCCTCTATAACCTCTGTTTCTGGAGCTTGGATAAAGCGTTCTCTTATTAATGTTATTGCGCTGGCTCTGTTTAATTCGGCTTCCTCAGATGTTTCTGCCCACATAATAGCGAGACTGGCTGTTAATACCCTTAAGCGCAGGTCTTCGTTGTGTCCTATCATTGGGTTTTGCAAAAGAAAACTTGAAAGGGCCAATGTGGAGAGTCGCGTTGCTATGGATTCTTCAAGATTGGTCATACCGCCTGATAAGAGATGAAAGTATGGATTCTTCGCTTCTGAGCACTTAAATTGGGGTAGGATTGAAATATAGGATATATTTTCTTTACGCAATAGGCTTGTAAGATTTTCGGTATGGAAGCCGCCTGTAATCAGTATGGATGGAGTCGTTAGATTTTTTATGAATACCTTGTCCCTCTTGTAAGCCAAGTTATAGAATTGCTCGAAAGATTCCAACCATGTTAGAACAGGAAAATCTTTTTTGTGATTCTTGTAATACTTATAATCTTGAATAGTTAGGCAAATATTAAAGAGATTCTTTAGGATTAAGAACTCTTTTGCCTTTCTTATAAGCCTTCTTTGTGTATCATTTGTGCATAGCCGCTCTTTTATATCATCTTCGAATCTCTCGAGCTCTAAAAATAGTTCGTCTTTATTAATACTTTCATAGAGTGTTATGTAATTGAAGTAAAGATTGAGATTTCGAAATCTTGTTAAATCGACACGAAGCTCTTTTGCCTTATGCACTAAAAAGCTGTAGTAATCAGATGGGGATATATTGCCTAATTTAAAGACGATCGTATATTTTGCAATCTCACTTATCTCAGCCTGGGAAAGAACATCCTTTAAGCTATCTATGAGTCTGTTACGCTCGTGATTTGCAGCTTCAAAGTCGATTTGAGATTCGAGTGTGGTCGTAAGGGTAAGTTTGGTAAGGTTATGATATTTTGAGATTGCTTTGTCGCTCGCTTTGCTCGCTCCTCGCAATGACAGAGCTTGAATATATTCTTTAAGGTCAATCTCTCCATTTTTATACGAGTTATAGACTTTATCAAAGGCTTTAAGTTCCGGAGAAAAGATTAGCTCTTTTTCTTCATTTAAGGATGCCTCCATCTTTTTTAAGGCATTATCTATATCAGGCTTGTGTTTTAGAGAATCGCGATAAGTCTTGAGATTATCTAAATAGAGCTCTCTATCTTCTATACCGAACAGCTCTACTCTTTCAGGATTATTGACTGCAAAGTACTCAGCGCCACTTATGCGGCCAGCCTTTAAAAAGTAATCTGCTATTCTCTCTCGAGTCTTTGCACTCTTAATGCTGGTAAAGGGCGATAAGTCATACTCCCCTGCTCCACCCTCCATCCCCAATTGGTTTATGCTATATTCTTGATTAAGGTACTTTACAAGGCCCAAGATCGCCTTTTGGGCATTATAATCACAGTGGGCATCCTGGATATGGATGATGAGGTTATCCTGGCCTGAATCATAACGCTCTTTTATGGTACCTAAGTGCTTGGGGATAAGGATTTCAAGGCGGGTTGAACCTGCTTTAGGCGTAGTACGTGCCCAGGCAAGATCGCTCATTACTGTAGTACCTGTAAAGGTAATTACCGTAATAGAGGCTATTAACCTTATAAGCGCTCTTCTTAAGCCCACTTTCAAGCCCACACTGAAGTGTGGGCTACACTTATTGGACTTTCTTGGTGTGCTCAACATCCTTATCTCCACAGGTTTAGATAGTGATGTAACACTTACTAAAATGCTTCTAAATCCTTTTAATAACAGGGGATAAAAAAATTCCCCCTTTATCTATCTTATTATAAGTATACCATATAAACCAGCAAAATTCAAATGGAATAACTAGCTTTTTTTTATTTAACTAGGTACGCCAGAGGGGGTTCTCTTCGCTAAAGGAGGTTAGGAAGGCCTTTACTACTCGTGGGTCAAATTGAGTCTCTGAGCTCTTGGCTATCTCAAGGCATGCCTCTTTATCAGTGTAGCCCTTGTGATAGGGTCTATCTGTAGTAAGGGCATCATATGCGTCTGCAACGGCTATTATTCTGCCTTCCAGGGAGATCTTATTACCTTTGAGGTGGTTTGGGTATCCTTTGCCGTTCATAGCTTCGTGATGGTCTGATATACCTTTTATAAACTTACCTGAGCCTATTATGGATGATACTATCTTTACACCTATGGCAGGGTGCTGGTGCATAATCTTTGCCTCTTCGCGTGTAAGCGCGCTCTTTTTGCCCAGGACTGCGTCTTTTATACCTATCTTTCCGACATCATGCAAGAGGCTTGCAAGTCTCAGGTTCTTTACAAAATCTTCGCTTAGCTTCATCTGGTCTGCTATGGCGAGGGCATATTTCATTACCCTCTCTGAATGACCATGTGTATATGGATCCTTGGCATCTATGGCATTAGCAAGTGAAGCAATTGTACTCATAAAGAGGTTTTCGAGATTTTTGTATAACGAGGCGTTTAATAGCGCTATTGCAAATTGATTTGCCAGGGCCTTTAGAAAATTCTTATCATCTTTAGTAAATGTATGCGGATGCCCCTTTTTGTTGCTTACAGTCAATACACCTATGATAATCTCTTTTGTCTTTAATGGAACGCTTAAGAATGAATTCAGCGGAAATTTACCTTTTGGGATGGGTAGTCTATTTTTCTTGAAACTGCGGTGGGCAGACAGGTTATTCACTACCAGGGGGCGTTTAGTCTTGGCCACCTTATAATTTATCTTCTCCCAGCTACCTACGATCGCTATATTATTGATCTCATTTCTCTTAAAACCTCTTGCGCCTGCAAGCATAAGGCGTTTGTCGTGTTGATCAAATATGAATAATGACGCATGGTCTGTGCCAAGAGCCCACAAGGCCTTCTTCAGGATAAGGTTATTTACTACGTTCAACTTTATGCTGGATGAGACGCTCCTCGAGACATCGAGTAAAATTTTAAGGTCTTTATCTTTATGGCTTCTCTTAAAAAATTGAGCCTTCTTCATAAATATTACTTTACCTCCACCACTACGGCAGTTATATCATCGTGCTGTTGGACAGATTTTGAAAAACTTGTAACGCTGTCGATTATACTATTCAATATTCCTTTTGCATCTTTGGAGCCACTAGTCTCTATGATTGTCTTTAGCCTCTCCATGCCAAACTCTCCGCCATCCCTTCTCTTTGCCTCTGTAACACCATCTGTATAGAGGACTATTATATCGCCTTTTGATACAGGTATCTCTGTCTGGCTAAAATCGCTCTCTGCAATACCCAGAGGAAGCCCTTTATCTACATC
>CAYLIX010000108.1:0-5018 GCA_964383775.1 uncultured Planctomycetia bacterium | reverse complement strand
AGAAGGAGGCTGGTCAAATAGCGCATACTACTTTGACGCAGAGGCCGATAATAATATGAATGAAGAGTGGTGGGGTATCATAGGATTATCCGGCGAGGGCGCTGGTGCTAGAGATACAAGGGTGCCCAAGAAGGCGTATTATATACTGAAGAATCTTTGGAGAAAGTAGTATTAAGGAAGTGATAATCCGGTAGGGGGGTTATGCCGAGATACACATCTCGCGATAATGTATCGAGCGGGGTACCATTGGGGGGCATAGGCGCCGGCAAGCTTGAGATGATGCCGAACGGCACCTTAAATTTTGCCACGTTCCAGAATAATTGGAGCGCACCGCTTACAGGCGACAGCGCAGGTATCCTGGGGTTTCATTTTGGCATATTCACAGAATGCCAGGGTAAGACCATTTCAAAGATACTCCAGTCGAGTAAGATCGATTCATTCCCGATCATCAAAAAAACAGAATACGAAGGAAATTTCCCTTTTGCCCGCCTTAAGTATCTAGATAAGGCACTCCCATTAAAGATAGAACTGCTCAGTTTTTCACCATTCATTCCCAGGAATACCAAGGATTCATCCCTGCCAGGAGCAGTCTTTAAATTTATCATTAAGAACCCCACAAAGAAGAAGATTACAACGTCTCTGCTTTTGATGGGCAGGAACACAATAGGAAACTGGGGCGTGGGAAGGTTTAATGTAGTCTCACATGATAAGGAGAGGACATACCTTACCTTTAAGAATGGCCGCAAAGAGCCCTTAAGAAATGACTTTTCACTGGGTGAAATGACGATGAGCCTCCCGCAGGGCATAGGCGAACTTACCTATATGGGTGAGTGGAATATGCAGGGAGAGAGTTTTGCATTTAAGACGGAAGATCTTAGATTAGATGCATGGCTGCCATTCTCCGAGACAGGCAGGTTGCCGAATAAGAATACAAAGAATATTGTTGAAGGAGAATCACAGGAGCTTGGCGGCGCATTAGCTCTTAAGTTTGATCTGAGGCCTGGTCAGACAAAAGAGATCCCCGTCATATATTCATGGTTCTTTCCTACCCACACAGTCGGGCATATGTATAGCAGGTGGTTTAATAATTCTCTGGATGTAAGTAAATATATATCAAGCCAGATACATAGACTCTACACCTCTACAAAGAAGTGGCATGATAAATTACATTCAAGCAGCCTTAAACCATGGCTTAGAGACGCACTTATAAATAATCTATATCCATTATACTCCGGTACATGGTATGGTAAGAATGGCGCATTTGTCAGTTATGAATCCCCTATAATCTGCCCCCTGATGGGCACGGTCGATGTAAGGTTTTACGGGTCATTGCCTGTTGCATTTCTCTTTCCAAAACTGGAGCTTAATGCAATGGAGATGCTTGCAAAGGCGCAGAGGAGAGACGGCTATATACCCCATGATCTTGGCAGGAATAGAGTAGATCTGCCCAGCGACGGCACAACATACTATAGATGGAAAGATCTTGCCAGTAAATTTGTGCTCATGTGCTATAGGGATTATCTGATCACCAAGGATAAAGGCTTCTTGAAGAAGGTATATCCCAATATAAAGAAGGCCATGGAATGGGAATTTTCACAGGATAAGAACAGAGACTTTCTTCCGGATAATGAAGGCCAGGATCAGACATTTGATCTCTGGAATCTATACAGCACAAACTCTTATACGGCAGGCATATTTCTTGCGGCACTCCTGGCCTGCATAAAGATAGCCAGGCTATTTAAGGATAAGGCCAGCGAAGAGATCTATAGAGAGTGGTTCAGGGAAGGGCGCAAGACCTTTGAAAAGAAACTATGGAATGGCAGTTACTTTTCAAATTATGTATGCAGTGATAAAGGATGTGAAGATAGCTGTACTGCTGCGCAGCTTAGCGGACAGTGGTATGCCCATCTTCTCGGGTTGGGGTATATAGCAGATAAGCGTAAGATAAGGCTCGCGATTAAGTCAATATTGAAACTGAATAATAAGAATTCTCCTTACGGCCTCATAAGCTCCACATTTTGCGACGGGCGTACAAATAAGACCAACCTCCATTCAAAGAGTGTCTTTGTGGGGATGAGCTATGCATTTGCATGCCTTTGCATATATGAAGGCTATAAGGCCCAGGGTCTCAAGATCGTTAAGAAGATCTGGGATAACTTTGCGTTTAATATTAAGACCCCGTGGAATCAGGCGGATCTTATAAACCCTTCCACTGGCAAGAAGATATTTGGTGATTACTATATGAGGAATATGGTTGTATGGGCGATCCTTCCGGCATTGTCAAAGAAGGATCCCAAGATACGCAAGATCTTCAAATCCATTATAACGCCATGAAACAGTTAAAAAAAATAGAACGCAGGCAATATATACGGCTTCAGTCCGTATTCCCAGTAACATTCAGCTTACTGAGTCCGGATGGGGCCCAAAAACTCTCTGAACCTCTGCAGGGTTTTACCTCAGACATCTCAAAAGGCGGCATACTCCTACGAGTCAATAATATCGATTCCAAATGGAGGACCATGCTCGAAAAGAATGAGGCAATACTTCAGCTTGTAATAGATGTATTTTTGGGCAGGAAGCCGATAAAGGCGACGGCTAAGGTAGCATGGATCACTGTAATCAGAGAGAATGATTGTAATATCTGTATGATAGGATTATCATTCGAAAAGATAGATAAGAGAGAGAAGAAGAGGCTTCTCGGCTATACGAAAAGCCTCTACAGGATGCCGCGCCTTATGGCGATAGCTGTAATACTGCTGTTATTTGCCCTCGGTATAGATAAGCAGGCCCAGTTAAACCTGATGAAAGAGAATGCCCTGCTTGTAGATAGGCTGCATAATACCCTGCATAAGAGAAGTGCTGTGATCAAGTGGCTAGATTCTGCGGAGAAGGAGAAGTCTCTTTTACAGGAGAGATTAGACCAGCAGAGAATAGAGACGACTGAGATCGAAGAGTACACTAAAAAGGTTATAGAGGATGAAGAGGAGCTTAAGGCTTATGGGGAGGAGATGGAGGTTTTAAAAGACCTCGATGTATATAAAGAGGCCCTATTAAGGAGCAAAAATACCCGGGTTGCGCTCCAGGCTCGCCTGAATACTCTCCTTGCTGATAAAGAGCAACTGGCAAATAAACTAAAAGATATAGAAGAAGACGAAGCCCAGCGCCTTGCAGAACTTGAGGCAATAGAAAAATCGAGGCTGCGCCTTGAAAAGACTACGCTCGACAATATGTACAATTGGCTCAAGGTCCACCAGAATAGAAATACAGGCCTTGTGGCAAGCTATGAAGGCGATCGGATGTTAAAGGGCGAGGCCTTTATATATGATCAATCTCTTGTAGCACAGGTATTTCTCCTGCAGAAAGACTATAAAAGGACGAGGAAGATCCTAGATTTCTTTAAAGAGAGGGCGCAGAAACAGAGCGGTGTATTTGCCAATGCATATAATGTAACGAATGGCGGGATTACGGAATATACGGTCCATTGCGGTCCCAATATATGGATAGGCATAGCCATTATGCAGTATATGCATGCAACTGGAAAGGACGATTATCTGGATCTGGCCAAATACATAGGAAATTGGCTTATAGAGCTCCAGGAGGCAGATTCGGATAATGGCATAAGGGGAGGGCCGGAATGTGCATGGTATAGTACAGAGCATAACCTGGATGCTTATGCGTTCTTTATTATGTTGGAGCGCATGACTGGCATGAAGATGTATGGCGAGGCTGCCCAGAAGAGCCTTGAGTGGATAAGGCTTCATGCATATACAGAATCTGAGGGGCGTATGTATAGAGGTAAGGGTGATTCTACTATAGCTACCGATACCTTTGCCTGGGCCATAGCTGCCCTGGGGCCGAAGATACTCATTGAAAATGATATGGACCCTAATGGAATAATGAGCTTTGCAGAGACCAATTGCAAGGTCACTGTAGATTACAAAAGGCCCGACGGTAAGACGGAACAGATCACAGGCTTTGATTTTGCTAAGCATAAGAATATAGGCAGGGGCGGCGTGGTATCAATTGAATGGACTGCCCAGATGATAGTCTCCCTCAGGATAATGAGTGATTTTTATCTGAGTTTAAGCGATTATAAGACTGCAAAGCTCTATCAGGATAAGAGCGATTATTACATAAATGAACTTGAGAAGATGATCATAACGAGCCCATCCAAGACCGGGCAGGGTGGAGGATGTCTCCCTTATGCAACACACGATAATGTAGACACAGGGCATGGTTGGCGCACTCCTCACGGTAAGGATACAGGCTCTGTAAGCGGTACAGCATATAGCATATTTGCCATAAAAGGGTATAATCCACTAAAATTAGAAGACTATTGACATTTATGAAATATCATATATAATCACACACATGTGTTTACAGAAAGGAGAACGTTAAAGTGAATAAATACGGACATTTTTCAAAAGACGGTTTAGAGTTTATAGTAACAGACCCCAATACCCCCAGGCCATGGATCAATTACCTGACGAATGAGGAGTACTGCTCCATCATCTCTCATCAGGCTGGCGGGTATAGCTTTTATAAGGACTGCAGGACTGATAGGCTCCTGAGGTGGTTGCCAGAGAACTGGCACTTTGACAGGCCTGGAAGATACCTCTATATGAGGGATGTAAAGAACGGTAAGTATTGGTCTGCTGGTTATCAGCCGGTCAGGGCAAAATATACCTCATTTGAAGCGAGGCATGGACTGGGCTATACAGTGATAGAGACGGAATACTTCGGCATCAAGACGAAGATGACCTTCTTTGTCCCGACTGCGGATACATGCGAAGTCTGTATAGTGGAAGTGACCAATAAGAGCAATAAGAAGAGGACCTTAGAGGTATATCCTTATATAGAATGGCTGATAGGAGATTATCACCTGGAGCTTCGATATAGGAATATAATGAATCTCTACAATAGGGTATGGCTCGACAAAGCGCATAAGGCAATAATCGCTATGAAGACGGCTGCATGGGGAGACCTCAATATTCAACCCTTTGTCTATACACTCTTCT